>JAGOCU010000024.1 GCA_017998555.1 Thermoflexales bacterium | reverse complement strand
TCAACGGAAACCCGGTTGACGAGGCTTCCGCTGGCGGCTCTGCCGCTGGGGCGAGGGTCAGGCCAATCAGCGCCAGATTGATCACGGCGATCGCGGCGATCCAGACCCAGGCGCGCGGACCTGGCCGGGTTGGCGATTCCAGCGTCATCATGACGGCGCAGTATAGGGGGCGGATTCCCGGCGGAAAGGCGGCCGTGATGTAGAGACGCGCCGCGGCGCGTCTCTACATCGTCCCATTACGCCACGCGCACTTTGACCACGATCTTGCGCACCGCGACGGGCGCAGCAGTGGCGAGGCGAGGGGCATGGGCATCGGCGGGAAAGAGAATCGCAAACTGGCCTGCCCGTAGTCGAGCCGGGATGGTCCGGGATTCCTCGACAGAGCCCAACAGGTAATCATGCTGCTCGACATACGGTGTGCTGACCTGCAGATCTTCGATCGGCGCCCAGCCAATGGTTTCCTCGCCCGTCACCACGAACTGAATGTCGATGTAGCGGCGATGGGCCTCGTATTTGGCTTCGGACGCCGGCTTGGTGACATACGACTGCACCTCGGCGTAGACGTTGTCGCCGTCGATCGGGGCGCGGCCATCCGCCATCGTGGCGAGATCCGTGCGATGCAGAAAGGCAAGGCCCTTTTCGAAATGGGGGGTCAGGCGAAGCTGGTCATTGACGTGGGAAAGGTCGGAAATAATCATGATGTGGCAGCAGTATAGAGGCCAATAGCTTTGGCGAGATCACCCTCCCCGCGCTTCGCGCGGGGAGGGTGATCTCGCCAATCGCTACTTTGACACCGTCAGCCAACCGTCAGGTGCGATTTGGGGCACGGTCGGGATAATTGGGCAAGACGGACGAGGGCGGATTACCGCCCTCGTCCGTCTTGCCAGAACATCCGTTCTATTTTTCGCGTTTCCGGGGTAAGATTGGCCGATCTTCGCCAAACCATGTTGACCGAACTGCGTGTGCGCGACTTTGCCATCATCGACGCCTTGAGCGTCGAGTTCCTGCCAGGCCTGAACGCCATCACGGGCGAGACCGGGGCGGGCAAGAGCATCCTGCTCGACGCCATCAGCCTGTTGCTGGGCGACCGGGCCGAGGCCGGCCAGGTCCGGGCCGGATGCGAACGCGCGCATATCGAGGGGGTGTTCACCCTGGACGAGCAACGCAGCCCGCAGGTCGACGCGGTGCTGGCCGAGAACGGGCTCGAGAACGAAGACCCGCGGCAAATCGTGCTTGCCCGCGAGGTGCGGTCAAACGGCCGGGCGCTGTGCCGGGTCAACGGCCGGGCGGTCAGCCAATCGGTCCTGCGCCAACTCGGCGAGCTGCTCATCGACGCCCACGGCCAGAGCGAGCATTTGTCGCTGCTGCGGGTGCGCGAACACGTGAACTTGCTGGACACCTATGCCGGGGGTTGGGAACTGCGCAAAGCGGTCGCCGACAAAGTCGCCGCGCTGCGCGAGACGCGCAAGGACATCGACGACATCACCGCCCATGCCCGCGAGCGCGCCCGGCGGGTCGACATGCTCAAGTTCCAGCTTGAGGAGATCCGGGCCGCCCGGCTCAAGCCGAACGAAGAGGAGGCCCTGACCGAGGAACATCTGAGGCTGGCCAACGCCGAGGCCCTGGCCGAACATGCCGACGCCGCCTATGTCGCGCTGTATGAGTCCACCCGCGAGTCGCCGGCCGCCCTCGACCAGATCGCCCAGGCCGCCCGGGCGCTGACGGCATTGATCCGTTACGACAAGCAGTTCGAAGACTACAGCCGCCAGCTCAACGACGCGACCGCCGTGATCGAGGATGTGGCACGCTCGATCCGCGACTATCGCGAAGCCATCGAATTCAACCCGCAGCGGCTGCGCACGGTCGAATCCCGGCTCGAGTCGCTCAAGAAACTCAAACGCAAGTATGGCGAGTCGGTGCCGGTTGTGCTGGCCTTTGCGGAGCAGGCCGAAGCGGAGCTCGCCCAGATCGAGAACAGCGATGAGCGGTTGGCCGCGCTGCGCCAGCAGGAGCGGGGGCAGGCCGCCGAATTGGCAACCCTCGCCCTCGCGCTCTCGCGCAAGCGCGCGCAGGCGGCGGCGCGGCTCGCGGCCGAGGTCGAGACCGAGCTGCAGGATTTGCGGATGGGTGGGGCGCGTTTTGCGGCGGGCTTTGGCTACGAAACCGGCGAGGGCGGGCTCGACCTGCCACCAGCCGAAATGGAGCGTCTTTCGGCGCTGCGGTCCGCGCCGGGCGCGCCGCTGGCCGGGCCGGTCCGTTTTGACGCAACCGGCCTCGACAGGATCGAGTTCCTGATCGCGCCCAATCTGGGTGAGGGTTTCAAGCCGCTGGTCAAGGTGGCGTCGGGGGGCGAGACCGCCCGGCTGATGCTGGCCATCCAGACGGTGCTGTCGCGCTCGGCCAGCACACCCACCCTGATTTTTGACGAGATCGACCAGGGCATCGGCGGACGGGTCGGGACGGTGGTGGGGACGAAGTTGTGGGGCCTGTCACGCGGACATCAGGTGCTGTGCGTCACCCATCTGCCGCAGCTGGCCGCTTTTGGGGCGGCCCATTTGCGGGTGGAGAAGATCACCCGCGACAACCGGACTGCCACAAGCGTCCGCGCGCTCAGCCGCAAGGAACGGGTCGAGGAGATCGCCCAGATGCTGGGGACAACCGGCAAGACCGGCGTGCAGGGGGCCGAGCAGTTGTTGCGTGAAGCGGAAAGGGTGATGAAGAGCGAATGAAAGGTAACATATCCCCTTCATGAAACGCGCGGCGCCGCTGCTCCTGATCGTGCTGGTGGTGACGGAGATCCTGCTTACGGTATCGACGGGCACCTCGGCGGCGGTCACGCCCAGGCCGGATGGCACGCCTGCGGCGCTGGCGCCGGCTGCCCCAACCGAGGCGCCGTCATTCTTCGAGGCAATTCGCCCCAAACCGACCGCCACGCTCACGCCCACACCAGCGCCCACCCCGCTGCCACCGGGGCGCGCCATCCGCGAACAATCCAACGCCATGGTGGTCTCGCGCCCGCCGCAGAAAATCGCTGTCGCGCCGGTGACGCGCCTGATCCCGGACAGCGAACTGGTGAATGGACCGGCGGCGGCGGCCTTCAATATGACCGCCTTTCTGGCCGGCCGGCGCGGCTACATCACACGCTACTCGGAGAACGTGCGCGAGAAGGTCCTGAGCGGCGAACAGATCATCGACACGGTCGCGTATCAGTTCAGCGTCAATCCGCGCCTGCTGCTGGCCTTGCTCGAATGGCAGGGCGGCTGGGTCGACAACCCATCCCCGGCGGGCAACAATCGCACCTACCCCTTTGGCGAAATCAACGCGCAACGGCCAAACCTGTATCTGCAGGTGGCCTGGGCGGCCGCCCGCCTGAACGAGGGCTACTACGGCTGGCGGCTCGGCACGCGCGACTTTGCGACACTGGATGCCGGCGGGTCCATCGGCCTGCCGCAGGGCATCAACGCCGGGACGGCCGGGCTGATGAACTTCATCGCCGCGGTGGCCGGTCCGAAGAGCTGGGAAGCCGCGATGGCGCCGAATGGATTCCTGGCCACTTATCGCCGCCTGTTTGGCGATCCAGCTCAGTACGACACCGGCGCGCCGGTGCCGGCCGGCTCGCGTCAGCCCCGCCTGCGCCTGCCCTGGGCCGAGGACGAGACCTGGCTCCTGACGGGTGGACCGCACAGCCCATGGGGCGTTGGCGGGCCATGGGGGGCGGTCGATTTCACAACCAACAGCGTCTCTGGCTGCCGGGCGCTCCCGGAATGGGCGCTGGCCGCGGCAGACGGGACGATCGCGCGCAGCCGCAACGGCGAAGTCGGGCTGGCGCTGCATCCGAGCGGAGATGAGCGCATCGGCTGGTCAGTCTTCTACATGCACATGTACTTCCAGGATCGCGTCGAGACCGGCGCGCGGGTGCGGGCCGGGGACCGGATCGGGCATCCGTCCTGCGAGGGCGGTTTGTCGATCGCCGCGCACCTGCACATCGGGCGCAAGCTGAACGGAGAATGGCTCTCCGCGACCAGCGCCATCCCGTACACCCTTGGCGACTGGACGTTCTCCGAGGACGACGCCGAATATGACGGCTTCGCCGTGAATGGGCCAGTCGTGCGCGAAGCGGCTGAGAGCCGCAACCCGGACCTCAACGGCATTCGATAAAATCCCGATTTCGCGCTTTTCTCGTACGTACGCAACTATGGACTTCAACTCAAACCCTGTTTACTGGGGCGCTTTCCTCGTGTTTGTCGCCTTCCTGCTCGCGCTCGATCTCGGCATCCTCAACCGCAAGGCGCATGCGCCCTCGCTTCGCGAATCGGCTGCGCTGAGCGCAGTGTGGATCAGCATCGCGCTGGCGTTTGGGGTGCTGGTGTGGGCGGCCATCGGCCCGCGCCAGGGCATCGAGTATTTCACGGGCTGGGTGCTGGAAAAGGCGCTGAGCGTTGACAACCTGTTCGTCTTTGTGGTCATCTTCAGCTTTTTTCGCGTCCCGCCGCAGTATCACCATCGCGTGCTGTTCTGGGGCATTCTGGGCGCCATCATCATGCGCGGCGTGCTGATCGTCGTCGGCGCGTCGCTGCTGCATCAGTTCGAGTGGATCATCTACATTTTCGGCGCGTTCCTGATCTACACCGGGATCAAGCTCTCCCGTCAATCAGATGATGAGGAGCCGGAAGTCGGCAACAACCCAATCCTGCGCCTGGCCCAGCGGGTGCTGCCGCTCTCCTCCGACTACCATGAGGAGAAGTTCCTGGTCCGCCATGCCGGCAGACTGCTCTTTACGCCGCTGGTCCTGGTCCTGATTGTGGTTGAAACGACGGACCTGGTATTCGCCGTTGATTCCATCCCGGCGGTCATCGCGGTGACCAAAGAGCCGTTCATCATCTTCACCTCGAACATCATGGCGATCCTCGGGCTGCGGGCGTTGTATTTCCTGCTGGCCGCCGCCATGACCCAGTTCCGCTATCTCAAACCGGCCCTGGCCTTCATCCTGACCTTCATCGGTCTCAAGATGGTGATTGAGAAGCTCTTTCACGACCCGATTCACACTTTCCTCCACGAGGTGATGAAAGTCGGCGACCCGGAGTATTTCCTTGTTGTGGCTTCACTGGCGATTGTGCTGGCAGTGCTGGTGTTTGGCGTGGTGGCCTCGATCGTCTACAACCGCCGCCACCCGGGCGAGCACACCCACATCAAGGCGGCCGAGCACGCTCTGGAGCCGAGCGGCGCGGACTAGACGTCATCCTGAAGATGCGTGGTGAACTCACAATCCCCGCGCTTCGCGCGGGGCATGTCAATTCAGAAACACCGGAGCCACATCCAGAGCGCTTTCGTGTCACAATCGCCCCCGGAGGAATACATGTCAACAGATCAAGGCATCATCTCGCAACGACTCGTCACGCTCGGAATCACCCTGCCCCAGGGGCCGCGCCCGCCATCGCTCTTTGCGCCGGCCGTGCAGACTGGGAATCTGCTCTACACCTCGGGACACATCTCGCGCAAGGACGGCAAAGTCATCGCCGGCAAACTCGGGCGCGATATGGACGTATCTCAGGGCCAGGAGGCTGCCCGCTGGGCGGTGATCGAGCTGCTGTCCGGGATCAAATACGCAATCGGCGACCTTGACCGGGTGAAACGGGTGGTCAAACTGCTGGGCATGGTCAACAGCGCCGACACCTTCGTCGATCAGCCCCTGGTCATGAACGCAGCTTCGCAGCTCATCGTCGACGTGTTTGGCGAGGCTGGGCGGCATGCCCGTTCGGCGGTGGGAATGGCCCAACTCCCCGCGGGCTGCGCCGTCGAGATCGAGGCCATTCTCGAAATCGCATAGCACGCCGGCCTCGGATTGTTTTCGTGAGCGAAATGTCCGGCGAAGCCGGATATATCGCTCACGAAAACAATCCCGGCAGCGCAAAACGCGTGATCGACGAGATAAACACACCGCTGGTGACGCCGGTCATGCGCTGGCTGATCCGGCGGGTGCTGATTCAAGGCGCCGTCCAGCGCGCCTTTCACGCCGTTCGTCTGCGGGTCGAAGGCGATCTCACGCAGTTGGGAACGCGGGCGGATCCGCCCGTCATCCTGATTTTCTCAAATCACGTTAGCTGGTGGGATGCCTATTTGTGGGACATCTTCAACACCCGCCTGTTGCGGGTCGAGCCGATCGTGATGGCCGAGCAGCGCACGGTTCGCAACTATGGCTTTTTCCGGCATCTGGGGCTGTTCAGTGTTGATCGGCTGAATCCGCGAGCGGCGGTGGAGGCCATCCGGCACGCGGTGAAAAGGGCAATTGCAACGCAGCGGGCGGGCGTATTCATCTTTCCGCAAGGTGAGTTTCGACCGTTTGAGCAGCGCCCGCTTGGTTTCTTTGGCGGAGCGGGCCGGATCGTCGCCGATATCGTTTCCGCGAAAGGCGCCTGCGTGCTGCTGCCCCTCGCGATGCGGCTCGAGTTCCTGGGCCACCAGAAGCCCGAGGCCTGGCTGCGCTGCGCGGCGCCGATCTCGATCACGCCGGATCATCCATTGGCCGCCAATGCCAAAGGCCTGAACGCGCTGATGGAGGCGGCTCTGACTGAGGAGATGGACGGCCTGGCGGCCGATCTGTTTGCGCGCGATGACACGCGCTATCCGGTGCTCTTGCGCGGCACACCGGACATTCAAGAGTGGTGGGATGGCGTGCGCCGGTCCGCAGCGCGGATCTTCGGGGCCCGCTCAACAGGAGGATGACAGCATGAGCAAGATTCGGTTTGGGATCGTAGGGTCGGGTTTCATGGGGCGCACGCACGCCGAAGCCGTGCAGAAACTGCCCAACGCCACGCTGATCGCGGTGGCGGGCGGCAGCCGCGCGCCCGGGCTGGCCGAGGGTTGCGGGGTCGCCCTCGAAGCGAGCGTCGAGGCGTTGCTGCGGCGACCGGACATTGATGCCGTGGTCATCACAACCCCGCATCACCTGCATGTGGACGAGACCGTGCTCGGGCTGGCCGAGGGCAAGCATGTCCTGGTCGAAAAACCGCTGGCCACCTCGGTCGCGGATTGCGACCGGATGATCGATGCGGCCACGCGCAACAAGAAGGTCCTGGCGACGGGCTATCACCAGCGCTTCCGGGTCAACAATGCGACTGCGCAGGCGCGGATAGCGGAAGGCGCCATCGGCAAGGTTCGGGCGATCCAGGTTTCCATGCCGACCTATGCCGGCTCGATCAAGTCCGGCGGCTTTGGCGGCAACTGGGAGTGGTGGAACAACCCGGCAAGCCTGGGGCACATCCTGAACAGCGCCCCGCACACGATCGACCTGCTGCGCTGGTTCACCGGGTCCGAGGTGATGACGATCAGCGCTTTTTCGCGCACTTTTCTGCCGGACATCGCGGTCGAGGACACCACGATGGCGCTGCTCGAGATGTCCAACGGCGCGATCTGCACGCTCTACTCGAGCCGGGCCCTGCCGACGCCCTCCTTCCCGGGCGAGGACTTCCGCTGGCGAATCATGGGCAGCGACGGGTTGATGGACCTGGATCCGTACACCGAGCTGAAGATCGCGGACCAGAACGGCTGGCGGACCGAGAGCAAGCAACCGGTCGTTGGGCACGAGGGGGCCAACACCGCGTTTGGGATGGCTCGGATGCAGGCTTACGTCGATCAGATCGCGGCATTCATTGATCTGATCGAGGGCAAGCCCAGCCTGGTCGGCAAAGCCGCCGATGGGCGGGCCGGCGTCGAGGCCTGCATCGGGATTCTGACATCGTCGGCCGAGCGGCGCTGGGTCGACCTCGGCAGGGGCTAGAGTATTCCGGAAGCGATATCCCCCAGCTCCGCTGGGGGATATCGCTTCCGGAAACTGATTCAACCGTTACGGATGCAGCATCAGCAGATACGGCGTCTCGACGATGAGCAGGACGGCCAGGAAGATCGCGCCGAAGATCAGCCCAAGCAGCCAGAAGTCTTTCTTCGAAACGTAGCCGCTTCCGAAGTAGACCGGTGACGGGCCGGTGGCATAGGGGGTGAGGATCCCCATGATGCCGAGGGAGTAGACCAGCATGTAGGCCAGCACCGCAACGTTCATCCCCGGCACGGCCGCGCCGGCGGCCAGGAAGACTGGCAGCATGGCGGTGACATGGGCGGTAACGCTGGCGAACATGTAGTGCGTGACGAAGAAGACGACCACGAGCAGGATCATCACCACGACCGGCGAGAAGCCGGCGAACATCGCGGCGGCGCCCTTGCCCAGCCAGGTGGTGAAACCGACCTTGACCAGGCCGTCGGCGAGGGTGACCAGGGTGGCGAACCAGACCAGCACATTCCAGGCCTGTTTGTTGCTCAGGATCTCGTCCCACACCACGACGCCCGTAATCAGCATGAGCGAGATCACGATCAGGGCGACGGTGGTGGCGTTGATGCTGTTCTGGGCGAAGATCCACAGTCCGAGCGAGAGCAGGGCCAACCCGGCCATGATCAGCTCATTGCGGCTGATCCCGCCCATCTTCGTGAGTTCGGCCCCCGCCCAGGCTGGCACCTCGGCGCTCACCTTGATCTCGGGCGGGTTCAGGACATAGGACAGCAGGGGGACACCGATGAGGAGCAGGATTCCGGCTGGCAGGAAACCCACCATCCAGTCGGTCCAACTGATGGTCAGCTTGGTCGCCTTGGTCACGGTGTCCAGGGCCAGCAGGTTGGGCGCCAGGGCGGTGATGAACATCGAGCTGGTGACGCAGGTGGCGGCCAGGGCCACCCACATGATGTACGATCCGATCTTGCGCGACGTAGGCCCCGGCTCAGAGCCGTATAGCCCAGGGATATTTCGGAGAATCGGGAAGAGCGTGCCGCCGCTGCGGGCCGTGTTGGACGGCATGAAGGGGGCCAGGATCAGATCGGAAATGGCCACGGCAAAGCCCAGGCCGAGCGTGCGCTTGCCGAGCAGCTTGACCAGCATCAGGCCCAGGCGCTTGCCCAGGCCGGTCTTCTGATAGCCCAGGGCGAACATGAAGGCGGCGAAGATCAGCCAGACCGTGCCGTTCGAAAACCCGGCCAGGCCCCAGGCGAGCGATTTGGTCGGATCGGGATCGACCAGCCCCAGGACGGTGGCAAGGGTAACGCCGATGAAGCCAACGGCCGCGGCCGGGATGGGCTCAAGAATCAGCCCCACCACCACGGCGGCGAACAGCGCGAAGAACAGCCAGGCACCGGCAGTAAGCCCGGCGGGCGCGGGAAAAATTGCGAGGACAAGACCAACGATCAGAGGCAGGGCGGCTTTGACATAAAGAGGTTTCATAGGGATATTTGGTAATAGCGTCGCCCAAAAATCCCGGTCGCGCGTGTCTCGCGGCGGCCTGGCTCAGATTCGCATCGTCATGGGGCGGATTCGCGTCAGGACGAAGCTGCGGGGAACGTGAAAGCGGGCTGTGGTCGACGACGAATTTGCCGTCAGGGCATGGAATCCGCCATGCCCTGACGTTTAGGAGAGAACCATGTCGGGTTCGAGAGGATTGTCAGGCCGGAGGCGGGGGTTCGACGACTGACCAGTGGCCAGGTTTTACCTGCCCACTGGACTAGGCCAACTGACCAGGAACTGACCAAAAACGAGTGGCGCGATCAGACTCCCCGCGCAAAGCGCGGGGAGTCTGATCGCGCCACTCGTTTTTGAGGCCGGAAGCGGCAGCCCCCGCGCGGCCAATGGGCATTGCCGCATCAGGTGTTCGGCGATCGCACGGGGGATCAACGTAGGGCAGCGCCCCGATGTCGCGGTTACAGTCTTGTCGCGAACACTATCGCCTCCGAAATGGACCCTCTTTGATTTTGAACCGAGACCAATTGATGAACGCAATCAAATCCCTTGTTCCGCTGGCCGCGCTCCTCATGGGCGGCTGCATGTCGACACCGACGGCTTCGCCTGCGCCGCTCGGCACACCCACGCCGAGTCCGGTTGCGACTCGCGCAGCGACCGCAACCGGCGTTCCGACCGTTGCGCCAACGCGAGCCGCGACGGCGACCGCGGCGGCACCCACCCCCGTCGCCGTGCCAAGCGCAACACCCGCCATTGCCGTCACGCCCATCGACGCGCGGCTGGGCTGCGCCCAAGACGGGGCGACCTACTTTTGCCGCGACCAGGCGCTGGGTCTGAGCTTCCGCTACCCGGTTGCATGGGGCCGGATCGGACGGACGAACCTGCGCACCAGCGCTCAGTCGGGGCGCGCCTATGACCTTGTCTTTGACCGGCCGCCCGTTCCGCCGCTGCCCGTCGCTGGTGGCCGAAGCCGTGACTTCGCCGAGGGCCGGGGCGGGCTGCTGACCGACTTCGGCGGATACGACAAGAGCGCGCCTGGCAGTCTCATTGGCCTCGGAAAAGACGGTAAGTGCGATCCGGCGTTTGCCTCATGCGAGCGCATTCAGTCGAACGTTGTCCTGGGGCTGCTGTATGTGCCCGGCGCGATCCGTTGCGAGGGCGGACCGATTCTGGTCAGCGATCCTGTTGCGTTGGTCGCCATCGACCTGCCCAACAATCCAAACGTGAACGGCTTTGTCTTTGCCGCGCCGTTCCTGTCCGAGTCGACGCTGGCCCGGTTGAACACGACGATCGGCGTCACAGACCAGGGCGACAGCACCCGCTGCGGGCCGGCTGATGTCGCCGCCTACGATGCCATGCTCAAAGACCTGCTGATGGGTATCCAGACCGGGCGAGCGGATGCCGCAACCGTAGCCAACGTCTCGGCGCTGCGCGCACTGGCCCAATCGATCGCGCCGCTTCCTTGAAAGAGCGCTGACGGCCCCCCCTCGCATCCGATACGGACCGGGTCGAGGCGCCAAGACGCGCATCCCGAAAAACGGTCGGGCGACGAGTCTAGGCGAACTTCTCGGCCGCGGCGAGCGCTACCTCGATGGCCCGCTCGACGGCTCCGCCTTTGGCGTCCATCACGACGTTTTCGCCCACAGTGCGCTGGGCGATGACGCCGCACACGCAGCCGGCCCGGAAGCCATACACCCCGGCCATCTTGAAGAGCGTGCCGGCCTCCATCTCGTAGTTCAGGACGTTCAAATGGCGGAACTCGTCAGTCATTCCGCGCAGATTGCGCAACAGAAACGGGTTGGCCGACGACGTTGAGCGCTCCTGACCCTCATAGAAGGTATCGACGCTGGCGGTGATGCCCACCGCATGGGCGATCCCCAGCGCGCGGGCGGCGTCAGCCAGAGCCACCGTCAGAAAGGGGTCAGCGGCGGCCGGGTATTCGGGCGGGGCAATATCGTTGGCGGCGCCCTGGCGGCACAGAGCCGCCGAGCTGATGACGATCGCGCCTGGCGCGACGCTGGCCTGAATCGAACCACAGGTGCCAATTCGAATGATGGTCCGCACCCCAACTTGAATCAATTCATTGACGACGATGCTGAGCGAGGGCGCGCCCATCCCGCTCGTGGCCGAAATGACCGGCCGTCCGCCCGGAAGTCGAGCAACGTAGCTGTTCAACCCGCGATTCTCCGACAACACCCGCGCGTCAGTCAGGCGCTCCCGCGCGATCATGGTCGCGCGATTGGGATCGCCTGAGAGCAGGGCCAGGGTGGCCGGCTCGGGGCCGAGATCGTCAAGGCCAAAACCGATGTGATAGAAAGAGGTGCTCATCGCGTTGGAATCTTAGCCTATTTGCGCCGTGGCCCTTTTCGAGGCCGATGCTCCGGAAGCGAGCGTCCCCGCCCACGCCAAAACCCGCGCCCGGCGCAACTCACTCATTGCTCATGCGCCCGGGGTAGGCTTGCAGCCACCAAGAGCGCCTGTTTCCGGGATGATATCCCCCGCCCCGGCGCACGCCGGGGCGGGGGATATCATCCCGGAATGCAGGTGCTGTTAGGAGCCCTTCGTCAAATGTCGATCCGGACACGACTGACCGTCGTCTATACCTCGGTGATCGGGCTTACGCTCGTCATCGCCGGCCTTTTGGTGTATGGCGCGGTCGCGTTGCTCCTGCAGCGCCAGGTCGACGACCTGTTGCGCCAGTCTTACGAGGCGATCACCGACCTTACCCGCGCCGCGCTGCTGCAGGACGGCAAGGTCGCCGCCCAGCTTCCGACCGACGCCTTTCGCTCGATCTATGTCCAGGCCTATGACACGAGCGGCGAGCTGCTCGACGCCAACACCACGACGATTTCCGGGCCGATCGACCCCGTCAGCCTGCGAGACTCCCGGGCCATGGCGGAGAGTGGACGCATGGCGTTGTACTCAACCGTGCTCGTCAACCGGGTTCCGCTGCGCGTGTTGACCGATCCGGTGGTGTTCACCAGCCGGGTGAGCGGACAGCAATTGCTGATCTTTTTTCAGGTCGCCACCCCAATTCAAGACACTGAATTCGCGAAGCAGGGCCTGCTCAGCACCCTTTTGGCGGTCGGGCTCCTGGCGCTGCTCATCGCGGCGGTGGGCGGCGGGGCGGTGGCGAAGCGGGCCATTCGGCCCATCACCCGCATCACCGACACCGCGCTCAGCATCACGCGGACCAACAATCTCGACCAGCGGGTGCTGGCCCAGACCCACGACGAAGTGGGCAAGCTATCGACCGCCTTCAACGAAATGCTCGACCGGCTCTCGCAGTCGATCACGGCCCAACAGCGTTTCGTCGCCGACGTGTCGCATGAGATGCGCACCCCGCTCACGGTGATTCGCGGAAATATCGATCTGCTTCGGATGAGCTGCGCCGACGCCGAGTCGCTTGACGCCGTGACGAGCGAGACTGACCGCATGACCCGAATGGTCAGCAGCCTGTTGATGCTGTCGCAGGCCGACTCCGGCGCGCTCGAGATGCGGATGGCGCCGCTGGATCTGAAGCCGACCCTGCTTGAGGTGGCCCGGGCGGGCAAGTTTATCGGCCAGGGGAAGACCGAGGTCACGACCCTTTTCCTCGGCGAAGAGCCGCTCGAGGTCGAAGGAGACGCCGACCGGCTGAAACAGGTGCTGCTCAACCTGGTGGATAACGCCATCAAACATTCGCCGGACGGCGCCGCCGTCCACATCGAAGCCGCCAACGAGCCGGCCCGCGATGTCAATGCCGCCGGCGCCCCCGCGGTGGGGGGCGAACGGGTCGTGCGCGTGACGGTCAGCGACAACGGGCCCGGCATCCCAGCCGAAGATCTCCCGCATGTCTTCGAACGCTTCTACCGGGTTGACAAATCGCGGTCGCGGGCCAAAGGCGGCGCCGGCCTGGGCCTGGCAATCGCCCAGACCATCGTGGGGGCGCACGGCGGGCGAATCGCGGCTCGCAGCGCGGTCGGTGTGGGGACCTCGTTCGACGTCTTTCTTCCCGCGTATCAGCCCAATCTGGTATGAACGATCACCACTCGGGCTCGCAGCCCCCTCACCTGGCCAGCGCCGGCATCTCAGTCGATGCTAAGGCACATGAATTAACGTGCCGGCTCGGGAAAGCGCCGTGTTCAAGACGTGTTCTTTGGGTGGTCTTGGCCGCACGAACGCATGGAGAAGTGTGCAGAATCGATCCGTAGCCTATCTGGGCATTTTGTGGAAACCGCAGACACGGCTCAATGGCTCAAAGAGCATTGAGCAGATTGTCGTGGATCGCGTCATCCAGAAGAGCCCGGCAGAGCGCGCCGGGGTGCAGGTCGGCGACCGGGTAAGGTCGATTGATGGTCTCGTGATCGATGGACACGCCGATCTATCCGCCCTGATCTGCGCCAAACTGCCAGGAGCGACCCTGGCCCTGGAACTCCAGCGCGGCGACAAGAAACTCTCGTTGAAGATCGTGCTGGGTGAGCGCCAGATCGCCGCTTTCAAATTGCGCGCGATGTCGGAATCCCGCAGCGGCAGCAGCGCGGGCGATCCGAGATGACGTTCCGGGCAGAGCCGGGGATCATCGCAGGGATCTCGGGCGTCGGCGTGCGCTCACGGTCCGCGCCGGGCCGTGATTACGACCCAGTAATGCCCATAGGTGCTATTGGCGTTATAGACATAGGCGATCCCAAAATCGATTTGCTCGGCGTAGAAGGGCACGAGCCCCAGAAGATGATTCAGGTGACCGGGCGACGCCATCCAACCGCTCCAGACTGAGTTGGCCGTCGCGTAGCCTGCGGCGATGGACTCGATGTTATTGCCGGTCGGCGAGCTATCGTAGAACGAGGGGAGGACGTAGCCGGCGTTGCGGGCCATCTGGTTTGGCCCAATACTGTTGGGCGGGAGCGTGCTGTGGCCAAAGTAGTTGCGGTTGGCCATGTCCTGAGCGTGGAAATAGGCAGCCTGCCGCAGCGCGGGGCTGCACACAAGTTGCGCGCGCTTCTGGCGCGAATCGGACCGCATCGCATTCAGAATCGCGCTCTCCTGGGCATTCATCGCGCAGTTGCCGCTTGCCTGAATTCCTGGAATAAACGCGCGGGCGGTCATTACGCCGGCGCTGCGGGTTGGCGCGGGGCTCGGGATAGCAAATGCGAGCAACGCGAGCGTTGCTGCGGCGGCCCATTTTCGAAGATGTAAGGTGGTCATCAGGATACGGTGTCCGTACGCCGTTCCAGACCGCTTTCCCCTGCCCACGGTGGCGATCCCCCACGATCCGTCACTGCAAACCAGTCAGAGCTTGTATCTTACCCGCCTTGGCGCGCTCGAGGGCTGAAATGAGGCCGCGCTTGATTCTGGCGGGCAAACCGGGTCCGCCGTAAATCAGCCCGGTATAAAGCTGTACGAGCGTCGCGCCCGCCCTGATCTTCTCCAGGGCGTCCTCGGCGCTGGCGACGCCCCCCATCCCAATGATGGGCAGACGCGACCCGGTCCGGGCATAGATGCGCCGGATCATGGCCGTTGCGAGCGCTCGCAGCGGCGCGCCGCTCAGTCCCCCCGGACAGTCCGAATAGCGCGCAGGCGCAAAGCCATCCGCCGCGTCCCGTCGCAAGGTCGTGTTTGTGGCGATGACACCGTCCAGGCCTGCGCCGAGGGTCGCGTCCAGGGCGTCCTCGAGCTGGCCCGC
>JAGOCU010000282.1:2501-3997 GCA_017998555.1 Thermoflexales bacterium | reverse complement strand
AGATGCCCTGGTCCTGGGTCATCTCGGCGAGGGAATCCGTCAGCCGGATCAGAGCGGCCTTGCTGGTCGAGTAGGCCGAGTAAGGCGGGGTCGGGCGGACGCCGGCGTTGCTGGACACGTTGATGATCCGCCCGCGCTGGCGGGCGACCATGCCCGGCAGAACCGCCCGCGCGCACAGATACGGCCCGCGCAGGTTGACCTCCATCACCCGCCACCAATCGTCGGCCAGCGCCCAGCCCTGATCGGCCTTGCCTGTCATGGCCGCATTGTTGATCAACAGGTCCACCGGACCGAGTTGACCCACGGTTTCGCTGACCATGTGTTCAACGGCGGCCGGCTCGGCGACATCGAGGGCGAAGGCGATGGCCTGCCCGCCCTGGGCCGTGACGAGCCGGACGGTCTCGTTGAGTTCGTCCTGGCTGCGGGCCGCGACGGCGAGCTTGACGCCGGCCCGGGACAGAGCCAGGGCGGTCATGCGGCCGATGCCGCGCCCGCCGCCGGTGATGAGGGCGACCTGGCCGGCCAGCGAGGCGAGGGTTGGATCGGGGTGATTCGTCATAGTGCGCCTGGGTCAAACGGGCGATAAAACATCAGGCGAGATCACCCTCCCAGCGGGAAACGCGGGGGGGTGATCTCGCCTGACCTTGTGAAGGTAACTTCTAGCCCTTTGAAAGCTCGACCTTGTTCGTCCGGGACTCGCTGCGCCCGTTGGGCGGCACGCTCTTCTTGAGAATCTCGAACTTGATCTTGTTGCCGGCGATGGCGCTGACCGTCCGGACAATCTGATAGGTGCTGTTGGGGATGTCGTGCCAACTGGCGCCGTTATCGTCGGTGTACTGGTAGACCTGGTCGCAGGTGTACGAAATCTTGGCCGGCCCGGCGAAGTTGAGGATGGTCGGACCCCAGGCGCCCTTGGCATCGTGGGTGTCGCTCATATTGCCGACGGTGCCGGGTGAGCTGACCGCATTCCCGACCCCGAAGTGATGGCCGGCGTGGGCGTAGGCCGGGTCAAGATATGGGATGGCCGGTCCGGCTGGCGTCCCCCAACTGACCGCCTCCCGCACCTTGATATGGGCGAGGTCGGCCAGCTTGCCCGAGTCGCTTTCCCACACGGCATCGTGCTTGATGTTGCCACCCGACAGCGCGGTGAGGGTCTTGGTCTTGAAATTCACGAGGCGGGCGGCCATCAGAGGTTTCAGACCGGGCACGTTGTCGATGAGGTACTTGCGCGCGCGGGCGTACTTCTTCCACTTGTCCGGCGTGATCTTGCGCATTTCCGCGGCCACTTTGTCCGCGGCGATGCTCTTTGTTACCTGGGCGACCAGCGCGTGCAGGTCGCTGGTTTTTACCCGCTCGTAGGTCGGATTATCCTGTTTGACGGCGACCATGAACGTTTCAAGCTTAAACATGTTTCCCCTCCCAAAAACGGGAGCCGTGTTCAGTCAGCCTCGCGCGCGCAGACCTGGCCCCCTGTTGATTCCCGGTGATTATAGGCA
>JAGOCU010000282.1:0-2401 GCA_017998555.1 Thermoflexales bacterium | reverse complement strand
GGCGGCGAGACGAGCCCGCCGCCAAAGGTGAGGCTACCCGGCCCGGTCAAACCGCCCTTCTTGATGGTGACGGTGCCCTTCTTCTTGATGACCGAGTTCGCCTGGAGGAAAACGATCGTGGCCTTGTCGTGTCCGGCGGCCTCATCGGTGGTGTTGCCGATCAGGATGACCGGCTTGTAGTAGGCGGCCTTCAGGACGGCCCCATCTTTGGCGGCCTTCAGATTGGCGGCGTTCCGGGTTTCGATCGCTGCTGCTTGAGATGCGGTTAGATTTGGCATGCTGTTCTCCTTTGGTCGTGAATTTGTGGGCGGATTATATGGGCGTGCGCAAAACGCGCAAGGGGGGGCGGCTGTGGGGAGCCATGGCTCCTGCAATCCGCTATAGACGGGCGACAGAGGCAACAGAAGAAAGGAAGAAAGAAGGAGTATCGGTTCCTTCCCTTCTTCCGTTCTTCTGTAGAAAGCCAAGATCCGGGAATGTTGGGGCTTCCACAAGATGATCGAATTGACAAAGTCGGCCCGATCGAATATGGTCCGAGCTATGGCGCGCCGGGATTTTGGGCTCGCGCGCGCAGGACATTCGTTGGGGCGGACGGCGAACGCCGACGCCCGAGGGGGAATACATGATCGACAAAGACAACAAGACCAAGCTCAACACGCTGAACGACCTGAACAAGGCCCTGTTCAAGCTCAAGCCCGAGATCACCGGCATCGACCAGTCGATGCTGGCCGTGCCGGGATCCAACCTGACCATTCTGAATGAGGCGATCCGGGCGGACACCACCGTGCTGCACGATGGGATGAAGCGCGCCGACGTGATCAATGCCCTCAAGCCGGACCTGGTGAAGCTCGTCAACACCCATCCGGCCAAGGCCTACACCTACGATTCCCACGGCGACAAGCACTTCCCGGGCGGCCCGGACGGGACGAAGTTCACGGCCGGCAAATCGACGGTCAATCCGAAGCTGGTGAACCTCATCCGGCCGCAGCTTGGGCGGATCCGCCGCGACGCGAAGGGCGCAAACCAGACCTACTATTACACCCTGGCTGGCATCCCCGAGTGCGGCGGCAAGGATCTGACGATCCAGGTCGACTACATCGCCCGGGATGACAGCATCGGCTATCACGGCTATCCGGACGCTTCAGTGACCGTGCACTCGCTGTCGCGGAGCAAGGGCGGCTCGGCGATCGCCAAATAGCGACCTGATTACCCCAGCTTTTCACCACAAAGACACAAAGGCACCAAGACTGTTTCTTAGTGCCTTTGTGCCTTTGTTCCGGACCGCCATCGGGGAAAGGGACAGCCAGAAACGGCGCATTAGCAACTTGGAGCTCGTGGAAGCGAGGCCGAAGGCCTTCGTCCTTTCAGCCGGCGCCATTGAGGCGCCGGCGGGCAACGCCGGCACGTAGAACGTGCCGGCTGATTGTACAAAGGCCTCCGGCCTGGATCGGGGCCGCGCTTGCCTTCCCTTGAAGGACCTCTATTGCCTATCCCCGGGCGTGCGCAAATCGGCAAGCGCGCGCGGATGCCGATTCAATGTTCATCCCGTTGTACGTCACAGGGGTCCTTCGTGCGGCCCGTTACGGTCTGGCACGATGGGGCTCGGTGGGCCGCACTCAGGATGACATCTCCACGGTTTGTCATCCTGAGCTCGCCTAGCGTATGTCGGCAGGGATGAGCGTTCGGGGCGAGCGAAGGACCCCTATTGCCTTTCCCCGGGCATGCGCATATCGGCAAGCGCGCGCGGATGCCGATTTAATGTTCATCCCGTTGTACGTCACAGGGGTCCTTCGCGCGCCCTTGTGCGCGTGCGCATGCGAGCGCTCGATGGGGCGCGCTGCTCAGAAACCGGGTTGCTCCAATGAGTGCCGGTGCGAACACCTTAAAGGTTGGCCCACACCCGTTCGCAGCCCGGTCAAGCGTACGGGGGCCAACCTTTAAGGTGTTCGCCCACGAGCCGGCAACACCATAAATATGGTAATATGGGCCAATGAAGACAACGATCGAGATTTCGGATGCCCTCTTTCGCCGGGTGAAGTCGACGGCGGCGGAGCGCGGGATGTCCCTGAAGGATTTCTTCACCGAAGCCCTCACCCAGCAACTCAAGGCGTCGCAGTTGCGCAGCGTCGGGGCGGATCCAGCCTGGATGGATGCGTTCGGCAAGCTGGGGCATCTGCGGGCTGAGAACAAGCGCGTCATGCGGGCGGTCGAGGCCGAGTTCGAAACGATCGCGCCCGAGGATGCCCAGTGATCCTCGACACGAATGCGCTCGCGGCCTTCGTCGAAGGGGATCGGCGCCTGGTCAGTCTCCTGCGCGCGCATGAGCATCTGGCGATCCCCGTTATCGTGCTCGGAGAATACCGCTTTGGCATTGCCGCGTCGAGTCAGCGAGACGCGTATG
>JAGOCU010000281.1 GCA_017998555.1 Thermoflexales bacterium | reverse complement strand
CGATTACCTGATCCAGAGTCAGGTGCCTTACCACTTGGCCACTCCCCAAAAACCGGATTGCGATTTTACCATGCGCAGACTCGCAATCAGGTTGATACCGGAGACGACTCCCCCGGCGAAGCCGGGCGAGTCGTCTCCGAATATCTACCTGATTGTTGCGGGAGCATCAGGCCACCCCGACATGGATCGCCATCGTGCCCAGCCCAAGCAGCCGGTAGCGCACATCGCGGTAACCGGCTTTGAGCATGGCCTGGCGCAGCGGCTCCGCGGGCAGAAATGCCGCCAACGATTGGGGCAAATACTTGTACGCCCCAAAGTCGCCGCTGATCACGCCGCCGATCAGCGGGACGATCCGGTTGAAGTAGAAGGCAAAGAGCTGCTTGAAGACGGGCGTCTGCGGCTGGGTGATTTCAAGGCAGACCACCCGGGCGCCTGGCTTGCACACCCGCCGCATTTCGCGCAGGCAGCGCGGCAGATCCACCGCATTGCGCAGCAGAAAACCGTTAATGATGCCGTCAAAGGTCGCATCTGGGAAGGAGAGTGAGAGCGCGTCGCCGACCGCAAATTCCAGCGCAGTGATCGATCGCGCTTTGGCCTTTGCCGCGCCGGCCCGCAGGATGGTCTCGGAAAAGTCGGCCCCAATGACCCGGCTGTCGGGATAGCGCTCGCGCACGGCCAGGGCCAGATCGGCCGTGCCCGTTGCGAGATCGAGACAGAGATCATGCGCGGAAAGCTGGAGCTCATCGGCCGCGAGGCGGCGCCAGGCCCGGTCGCGCCCGCCGGTCATGACCCGATTCATCAGGTCGTAGCGGCGCGTGATGCGCGAAAACATCGTCTGCACGCGCCGCGCGCGCTCGCTGGGATCGGTGATCATGGGAGCAGTCCTATCGCAAACAGCGCGCCAAACCACAGGTGAAGTTGCGCCGAGCGGCCGAGGATGGGGTTGAACTGACGCGGCTCGCGCGCCGCAAAAAGGTCGCGGACGAGTTTCCAGGCCACGGGCAGGGTGAGGACGGGCAGGATCGCCAGGGGACCTGCAACCCCGGCCAGCGCGAGCGCGGGCGGGATCGCGTAGGCCAGGGCGGTCGAAATCCCGAATTGCGCGCGGGTTGCCTGATCGCCGATCCGGACCGCCAGCGTATGCTTTCCGGCGACCTTATCCGTCGGGATGTCCCGCAGGTTGTTGACCGTGATGATGTTCATGACGAGGCAGCCCACGGGCACGGACGCGGCGATCGCCAGCGGGTCGAGCCTGCCGGTGTGCGCCAGGGTCGTGCCTGCGGTGGCGACCACCCCAAAGAAGAGAAAGGCAAACGCGTCGCCGAGACCGATGTATGCGAGCGGGTAGGGGCCGGCGGTGTAGCCGACCCCGGCCAGGATGGAGAGCAATCCGATGATGAGGATCGGCAGCCCGCCGACGGAGACGAGATAGACCCCGATCAGGGCGGCAAGCCCAAAGACGATCGCGGTGCCGGTGGCCACCGCCCGCGGCGTCAGCAGGCCGCTCTGGGTCACCCGGGTCGGACCTTTTCGGTCCTTGTCGGTGCCTTTCAGATAATCAAACAGGTCGTTGGCATAGTTGGTGCCGATTTGAATCAGCACCGACGCCGCGAGTGCGGCGATGAAGACGGGCAGGCGGAATCCCCCTTGCCGCCAGGCGATGGCGCTGCCGACGAGGACGGGCACGACGGCGGCGGGCAAGGTGCGCGGGCGGGCCGCGATGATCCAGGGGCGGAGAGTCATAGCCCCCAAGTATAGGGATCGCGTCAGGATACCGTTGCGCGCTCAATGGCGCCGGCGATGGGCTCGCCCTTGCGCACCAGGCGGACGATTGCGCCGGCCTCGGCCAGCGCCGAAACGATCGACGTCGACGGGCTCGATCCGCCAAACGATTCGCCGTCGACGACGATGGCGACGACGCGATTGCCGCTCCGGATGAGTTGTTGCGCCGCGGTCGCCCACGCGATGTCGGGTGACGCGGATACCGTCACGACCGTGGCCCCGCGCGGGAAAAACGCGCCTTCAGCCCGCATCGCCCGGTCGAAGGGGATGGCCCCTTCAGCGTGCACAACCGCCAGCGTTTCCATGATCTTGTTCAACTGGCGTTCGCCCCGATCGGCGGCCAGATACTCGCGGTGGTCGCCCCGCGGATAGCACGAAAACCCGACGGCCCGGTCCTGATTCACGAAGTGGCGGGCCACCGAGGCGGCGATCGATACCGCGTACTCCTCGGTGCTGGGCGGGAGCTGATAAGCCAGGTCGACTTCCAGCGCGGTGTCGCGGGTCATGTCGATGTTTTCGATCCGGCCCACGTGCGCTTCGCGATGCAGGTCGATCATCACCCAGATTTCCGACATGGGATCCAGGTCGAATTCCTTGACGATGAGCTTGTTCCGTTTTGCGCTCAGACCCCAGTGGATCCGATTGTAGCTGTCGCCATAGGTGTACTCGCGCGCGCCGGCGGCATTGGTCGTCACGAACAGGGCTCGCCGTCTGAGCGCCTCGCCTCCGGGGATGTAGCCCATCGGTTGCGGGAACTGGCGCAACTCAAACGACGGCGGGTAGACCAGGATCGTGCTGACGGTCGGGATCTCCCGGCTGCGGGTGTAGATGCCGAGCGGATCGCCGCTGCGCACCGTCATGGGGCCCAGCGTGAAACGCCCGCGCTGCAGGCACAGCGTGCGGGCGCGCCACCCGCGGAAGCGATGGCCCGGCAGCCAGCCAATCACCCGGCTGGCGCGATGGGCGGGCAGGGAGGAGTGATCGCGCACCTCCACGAAAAGTTTGGGGGCCGCGGACAAATTGGTGAGCGTGAATTGCTCCTCCAATATCTGACCGACCTGGGCCACTCGGGTGATCGTGCGCCGCGCGACGCGCAGCCAATTGACGCTGAGCCACGACCAGACCAGCGCCGCGGCAATCAATGCCCCGAGCGCCCCGGCAATGCTCCACCACAGCGGGCGGCCCGACGCGAAAGCGCCAACCAGCGTGATGACGAGCAGGAGAAGGACAACCCGATACCGTGTCATGCGCCAGCGCGCCTATCGCGTGACCTTGGTCCCGGGAACGGGGGTGGCCTTGACGATGTCCTCGAGAATCGAGTCGGCGTTGACGTTCTTGATTCTGGCGGACGGGCTGATGATGATGCGGTGGCTGAGCGTCGGTCCGACCAGCGCCTTGACGTCGTCCGGGATGACGTAGTCGCGGCCGGCCAGGGCCGCGCGGGCCTGGGATGTGCGGTAGAGGGCCAGCGCGCCGCGCGGGCTGGCGCCCAGGTAGATGTCCTGATGACCGCGAGTTCGCTCGACGATGGCGACGATGTACTCCTTGATCAGGTTGTCGATGTGCACGGCCTTCAGTTCTTCCTGCATCGCCAGCAGCTCTTCCGCGGTCGTGGTCTGGGTGAGGGTCGAAATGGGATGTTGAAACTGCTGCGCGTCCAGAATCTTCATCAGTTCGGGCCCGGAAGGATATCCCAGGGCCAGGCGCATCAGGAAGCGGTCCAGTTGGGCCTCAGGCAGCGGGAAAGTGCCTTCGTACTCGATCGGGTTCTGGGTCGCCAGAACCAGGAAGGGTCGGCTAAGCGGGCGGGTGATGCCGTCCACCGTCACCTGCTTTTCTTCCATGGCCTCGAGCAGGGCGGCCTGGGTCTTGGGCGTGGCGCGGTTGATTTCATCGGCCAGCACGATTTGGGCAAAAATGGGCCCGGGCCGAAACTCGAAATCGCCGGTCTTCTGGTTGTAAACCGAAGTGCCGGTCACGTCGGCGGGCAGCATGTCCGGGGTGAACTGCAGACGTTTGAAGGACCCCCCGATCGAACGGGCCAGTCCGCGGGCCAGCATCGTCTTGCCGACGCCGGGCACATCCTCGATAAGCAGGTGGCCCTGGCACAGCAGACAGACGGCCGTCAATTCGACCGTGCTGCGCTTGCCGACAATGACTTTTTCGACGTTCGAGATGAGGCGATTGGCGAATTCGTTGACTTTCTGCATTTGGTTCCTGGT
>JAGOCU010000023.1 GCA_017998555.1 Thermoflexales bacterium | reverse complement strand
GCATGCGGCCATGGCAGGATGCCCTGGCCGGGTATATTGCCTCCTTCTGAATGTCAAACGCCATTGAATTCGAAAACGTTTCCAAACGGTTTCGAATGGACCGCTCCCGCCCGCGCTCATTCCAGGAGGCGCTGGTCGCGGCGTTCCGGCGCACAGCCGTGGTGCCGAGCGAGCACGAGTTCTGGGCGCTGAAAAACGTCAGCTTTGAGGTCCCGCGCGGCGCCACCGTCGGGCTGATCGGCCCCAATGGCTCGGGCAAGAGCACCTCGCTCAAGCTGATCTCGAGGATCATCGATGCCACCTCAGGCCTGGTGACCGTGGACGGCCGGGTGACCGCGCTGCTCGAACTTGGCGCCGGCTTCCACCCCGAGTTGTCTGGGCGGGACAACATCTTTTTGAATGGCGCGCTGATGGGCATGTCGCGGCGCGATATCAACCGCAAAGTCGACGACATCATCGAGTTCTCCGAGATCAGCGATTTCATCGATGTGCCGGTCAGGCTGTATTCGAGCGGGATGTATGTCCGGCTGGGTTTCGCCGTCGCCGTCCATCTGGACCCCGAGATTCTGCTCGTTGACGAAGTGCTTGCGGTCGGTGACGCCGCGTTCCAGCACAAATGCATGACCCGCATCGGCGAACTGCGCCGGAGCGGCATCACGATCGTCCTTGTATCGCACGACCTGGGCACCGTCCAGGCCCTGTGCGAACGCGCTGTCTGGTTCGATCGCAATAATGTGCAGGTGGTGGGCAACTCCACCGACGTTGCGATGGCGTATCTCAATCGAGTGGCGGAGGAGGAGGAGGCCCGCTCGGGTCAAACCGAGGAACGCCAGCCGTCCCGAGTTGCGCGCGGGAATCGCTGGGGAACCCGTCGGGTTGAGATCACGGATGTCGAACTCCTGGATGCATCAGGCGGTAAGCGCCGGGTATTTGTGACCGGCGCGGAGATGACCATCCGGGCGCGCTACACGGCGCACAACCGGATCGCCGACCCCATCTTCGGGGTCGGCATTCACCACGCCAATGGGGCGCACGTCGGCGGCCCCAACACCGCCTTTGCGGATGTCCCAATTGCTGCGATCGAAGGATCGGGTCAGTTTGAGTACCGGATTCCGGCCCTGCCGTTGCTCGAAGGCAGCTACATGATCTCGGTGTCCTGCCATTCGCGTGACGACACGGAGATGTACGACTTTCACGATCGAGCCTACGAACTGCAGGTCTTTCCCGGGAAATCGAAAGAACGTTACGGCCTGTTTGCGCTTGGCGGTGAGTGGCATGTTGGCTGAGCCCGAGCGCGCGGCGCAAATCATTGCGCGGCACATTCGGCCGTCCTTCAGCCTGGTTCTGGAGTGTGGCGACGGGGCGCTGGTGAAGGCGCTGCGCGATCAGGGTGTGCTGGCGTGGGGCCAGACCCTGGAGTTGGACGCAGCGGGGTCAATCCCAGCGGGCTATCTCCTGCGCCAGTCCCTCGACGAACCTTTTGAACGCTTTTTTGGTCTCGTCGTATGGACAAACGCGCCGCCGCCCGATACGCTGGAAGGCGCGACTGCGCTGGATCGCGTTTGCGCGATCACCGACGACGTTCTGTTCTCCGCCCCGGACGGCGTATGGGGAACATGGGCGCGTGAATTCGGAAAGCGCGGTTTCTTTCGCGATCTGGATTTTGATGTCAGCTTTCTGACCCCGCTGGCTCTCCGCTTCCGGCGAATGGGGGACGCCGGCGACGCGCTTGCCGCCTACGAGCGCAGCATCGGCGCAATCGTGGGCGAACGTGACCGACTGCGCCGACAACTCGATCAGAAGCGTGAATCCCCGCTTCGACGTTTGCGCGCCTTGTTTGAGCGAATTGGACGTGCTCCCGCCGCGCCAGGATCAAGCGCTGCGTCGAGCGGGCCGGCCTGGGCCGACCCATACCCGGTCTGGCTGGCCGAGCACCGGGCCAGCGCGTCCGCGCTGCAAGCCCAACGCGCTCACGTGCCGCGCCTGGGGTGGCGACCGAGGATCAGCATCCTTGTCCCGGTGTTCAACCCGCCCCCAGGCGTTCTCGCCGAGATGATTGAGTCGGTCCTGGCCCAAACCTACGATCGGTGGGAATTGGTGCTCGCTGATGGCGCGTCCACGCTGCCGGGCGTGCGCGAGACCCTGAATCGATATGCGACCCGCGACCCGCGGGTGCGCTTGCTGTCATTGGTCCGAAATCTTGGCATTTCCGGCAACACCAATGCGGCGCTGGGCGCGGCGTCCGGCGACTATGTGGCGCTGCTCGACCATGATGATCTGCTCGAGCCGGACATGCTCTTCGAGGTTGTCACACGTCTGGCCGCGGCGCCCGAGACTGACATCGTGTATTTTGACGAGGACAAGGTCTCGGCCGATGGCCGCGTCCATCGCGATCCATGGTTCAAGCCGCATGCCTGGGCGCCTGAACATTTGCTTGCGGGCAACCCCCTGATGCATTCGGTCGTTCGACTCAGTCTCATGCGCGAGGTTGGGGGCTTCGACGCTGCCACGGATGGCGCCCAAGATTGGGACGTGATGCTCAGACTGACCGAACGCACGGCGCGGGTCATTCATGTCCCGCGGGTGTTGTATCACTGGCGGCAGGTGCAAGGCTCGGCATCGGTGAGCCTGGCCGCCAAGCCGTGGGTTATCGACCTGCAACCCAGGGTGATCGCCAGCCACTTGCGCCGCCTCGGCCTGAACGACGTCACCCATGAGATGCTTGCCCCGGGCCTGTTTCGCTTCGCCTGGCCCGTTTCCGGGCAGCGGGTGTCGATCATCATCCCCAGCCGGGACAAGAGCGCCTTGCTCGCCCGCTGTCTGGCGTCGCTGACCCAGCGCACACGTTATCCAGATGTCGAAATCATCGTGGTGGATACGGGTAGTGTCGAGCCGGCGACTCAGGGCGTGTACGCCATGTGGCGCGATCGCATTTCCGTTGCCATGGACCATGCCCAACCGTTTAACTATTCCCGAGCCTGCAACATCGGCGCGCGCGCAGCTACGGGGAATCTGCTCCTGTTTCTGAACAATGACACTGAAATCCTCGAGCCGGGATGGCTTGAGGAGATGGCGCGCTGGGCGGAGCGGCCCGGGTGCGGCGCCGTCGGCGCAAAACTGCTCTATCCAAATGGCGCAATTCAGCACGCTGGCGTTGTCGTTGGCATGGGGCATCTTTTCAGCGGAGCGCACGAAATGTACGCGGGCAGCTACTTTGGCTCGCCAAATTGGTACAGGCCGCTGAGCGCGGTGACGGGGGCCTGCATGCTGGTGCCCCGCGCCGCATTCGAGCAGGTCGGAGGATTTGACGAGGGCTTCGAGATCGCCTTCGGAGATGTCGATCTGTGTTTGCGGCTGCGCGCGGCCGGATTCAGCGTTGTGTATACGCCGCACGCGCGTCTGCGCCACCACGAGGGCGCCACGCGCGCCAATGTCATTACCCCAGCCGATCAGTATCTGGCCGATCAGCGCCTCGGTCCGATGGTTGCGGCGGGCGACCCCTTTTTCAATCCGAATCTTGACCCGTTGAACCGTATCCCGTCATTGCGCCCGAGGCAGAACTCGAACTGAACCATGTCAGCAGGCCTGTTCCCCAAGCGCCGTCTTCATGCGGCGCTCCCGGTCATCGGCGAGCATTCGCTCGTAGCCCTTTTTTACGGGGTGCTGAGCATTGCAGCGTCCTGGCCGCTCGCACGATCGCTGGCCAGCGCGCTGCCCAGCGCCTACGATTCCATGCTCGACGTCTGGAATCAATGGCACTTTCGTGAAGCGCTGGCCGGGCACGAGCCGCTGTTCTCAACCACACTTCTCTTTGCGCCTGTCGGCACGAGTTTGGCGTCGGCGTCCACCGGTCCGATGCTGGGCTTGTTGGGATTGCCGTTCGCGCCGTGGGGTCCGATTGCCACCTACAACGGGGCGCTCTTGCTTGGCTCAACGCTGACCGGCTGGTTCATGTATTTGACCGCGCGCTGCCTGGGGTTGCCCCGGTTGGCTTCGCTTTTCGCGGGGCTTGTGCTGCTTCTTGCGCCGATGCGCATGGCCGCCATTCAAGCGGGCCATCTGCATATCGTCTTCCTCGGTCTGATCCCGCTCCTGGCCCTGTTCACCACGCGGGCGCTCGACCCCGGGCGAAACTGGAAGTGGTCGTTGGCTGCCGGCGCGACGCTGCTGGCCGCCTCCTTCGTCTCCGGGGATTTGATGGTCTATGGCGGTTTGATGACCGCGGCGTTGTGCGTTCATGCGCTGTGGAGCCATCGCGCCGATGCCGAGCGCGGGCCGCAGGTGAGGCGCATCGTGGCGCTTGGGTTCTGGGTGGCGCTGTTCGTCGGCCCGTATGTCAGTTTTGTCTCGCGCCAGGTTGCGGCAAGTGGTATCGACGTGGTCCGGGCCACGGAATCGCGAATCCATCAACCCGACGCCCTGCAATTCATCCTCCCGGGATCGTTTGGCAGTTCCTGGCTCATTGGCCGCATGTCGCCTTTGTTTCAACCGTCGCTTGTGACGGCAATCGGGCGCAGTCCGACCGAGAGTTCGGTATTCATGGCCTGGACTGCGCTTGGGCTGCTCGTTTTTGCCGTTATCCGGCGCGCGGCCGGTTCGGGCCGCTGGCTGGCGGTCCTCGCCCTGGCGTTTGTGCTGGGTCTGGGTCCCGTGCTGCAGGTCAACGGTATCTCGAGTTTCACCGTCCATCAATTGCCTGTGGTGTTGCCATTTGCGTTTCTGAACTCCCTGCCGGGTCTGGATGTGCTGCGGACGCCGGGACGGATCATGATCGTTGGCTACACGGCCCTGGCGCTTCTGGCGGGAATGGGTCTTGAGCGCGCCCAGGCGCGCTGGCGGCGGGCCGGGCGCGTGCTGCCGATCGTGTGCGCCGCGCTGCTCGTGGCTGAGTGTTGGAACGCTCCCGTTATTCCGTGGAAACCGCCGGCTGTGCCCGCCTTCTATGCGGAACTGGCAAAAGATCCCGAGCGCTACGCGGTGTTCGATCTCCCGATTCGCCCTGAACGCGAAGTTGGCTATGGCAGCAGCTACATCACCTACGCGGCGCGCTATCAGTGGTATCAGCTTGTTCACGGCAAGGCCATTGCCGTCGGTCATGTGTCGAGATATCCCAACGTGCATCCGGTGTTTGGCGAGTTCCTTGCGGAGTCAACAAACCTCACCGGGTTTGAGCCGGACATCCTGGTGAATGGCGCGCCGGCATCGCGCTGGGCCAATGCCCGGCTCGAGCTGGCCCGCAGCGGCTATCGGTATGTGGTCGTGCACAAGCCGGATGGGCAATCGGGATATGTGCCCGGTGGCTGGGCGGATGAAGGGACACGCAGATTCGCGCGGGCGGTATTTGGCGATGAGAAACCCGTGCGCGACGACAACCAGGTGACCGTATATGCGGTCGGATCTCCGCCCGATGTATTTGCGCCGTCGCTTGTCATGCTCGAGAGTTTCTTTGGCGGCTGGATAAATCGGGAGGGTCCCGTGCGGCAGATGCTTGGCCCCAGCCCGTTCTATTTGTCATCGCCGCAGGCGGGCCGCGCGCATCTGGAGATCACCGTTGACGGCGCCTTCGATGCCAAGCTGGGTGGGGGGGCGACGCCGCGCATGCTGAACCTCATTACCCCTGCGGGGGCTTCAATCTTGAGGCCGCTGAGTTTTGGAGCCCCGATCACTTTCGATTTTCCTGTTCGAGCAGGCGCGCAGACCATCACCTTCACCGCCTCGATTCTGGATCCGGAAACGGGGGCCGAAGTGTATGGTCGAGCGAACCTGCTTCTGGCGGGGATTGAGCTGGATCTGACGTCAAACCCGTGACAGGCGTGGCCGCGATCACGGCGTTAGAATGCCTTTCCATGCGCGCAACCGTCATCATTCCGATTTGGCGCGGCGCGCCGGTCATCGCCGGATGCCTGGATGCCGTCTATCGGCATTCCGGGCCGGCCCTGCATGAGGTGATCTGCGTCGACAACGCATCGCCGGATGGGGCGGGCGATCTCGTGGCCGCCAGGTTTCCGGCCGTGCGCCTGCTCCGTCAGCCCGTCAATTTGGGATTCGCGGGCGGGGTGAATGTTGGCATCGCCAACGCCACTGGCGATTTGCTTGTGCTGGTCAATCAAGACTGCGTGCCGGGTCCCGGCTGGTTGGACGCGCTGCGCGCTGGCCTGGCGGGACACCCCGGCGCCGGTATTGCCGGCGCCCTGCTCTATAACGAGACCGGAGATCTCAATCATGCCGGCGCATTTGTCCGCCGTTCGGATGCTGTCGGCGCGCACACCACCGTGCTGGCGAGTCCCGACCCATTCACCGCAGACTATGTGACGGGCGCGCTGTTTGCCATTCTGCGGACCACCCATTCGCGCGTCGGGGACTTTGATGAGGGCTTCTATCCGGGCTATTACGAGGAAAGCGACTATTGCTATCGCGCCCGCCGTTTGGGGATTGAGACGATTCTCGTTCCCGGCGCGACCGCCATTCATTTGTTGAGCGGCACGGAGTGGCAGCGCGATCCGCTGCGTCACAGCGCCGATCAGCATCGCAGCCGATATCGCTTTGTCAGCAAGCATTTTCACGCAGGTGATCTGGCCGCATTCTTTCAGGCGGAAGTGGATGGTCTGGCGCAGCAGTCGTATTTCGACCAATCCGCGGGGCGCGCCCTGGGCGCGCGCGAGACGCTTCGCCAGATGTCCGAAATCGTGGCCCGAATGAGCCTGGAGCAAGACCGGACTGTCGCGCCAGAACGGGTCACTCAGTTGCGGGTCGGATTCGCCGCCGTGCTTCGCGCTTCGCTTGATCGGGCGCTGCGGCTCGCCGAGAGGCGTGATCTTGCGACGCAGGTGATTCCGACGCCGGACGTCGCCGTCGCGCGCCGGATGGAGATGCCCGAGTCGCCGATTTCGCTGCCAGCGGAGGATGTGCCCGATGAATCGACGCGGGCGCCTGTGGCGCATGAGCCGGATTCAACCGCGGCCCTGAGGGCGTTGCGGGACACCTTGACGAGCCTGGAACTCGCCGGGCGCCAGGCCGAGCAGCTCAATGGCGCGGCCTCCGCGCGGCACGTGGGCGCTTTGCGCTGGCTGCGGGATGGCCTTTCCCCGAACGCGCCGGCCGGATCCTGGTGGCGGCGCCTGGTCAGGCGCTGGCTGGTCCGCCCCTGGCATGCGATTTCTGGCCAGGAGGGCAGGGCTCTGGCGGCCGCCCTGTTGGATTTCCAGGCCGCGACGGCAAGCCAGACCGCCCTGCAATCGACGCTCATTCGCCAGAGCCTGGCCTATGCCGAAGTAGCCCAGGCGGAAGCGCAGACGCGCGCCATGGCGCTGGCCTCTCAAATCGAGGCGCAGCGGCGGATGGCAGATCGCTTCGCGAGCGACAACAGGGCCCTGCGCGATCGCCTGGCCCAATTGGCGGCCGACGCGCGCGCGCGGTATGCCGATTTGGCGGCCGCCGACGCAAGATTGGCTGAGGCAATCACGTCGGAAGGCGCCGTAGTGCGGGGCGCCCTGGCTGACCTCTCGAAGGGGGCGCAGCTTTCAGCCGATCACCTGCGCGCGCTCGAGCTCATGGCCCTGTATGACTACCATTGATGCCGGGCCCGGGCCGGTGGCGCCCGCTATGACGTTGACGTTTTCCGTTATCGTCAACACCACCGACCGCGCTGGACCCCTGCGCACGCTGCTCCGCGGGCTGGAGCAGCAAAGCTACCCCCATTTTGAGCTGATCGTGGTGGTCGGACCCACCCGCGACAACACCCTCGAGGTGCTGGCCGAATACACCGGCCGGCTGCGCGTGCTGCGCTGCGCTGCCGCGAATCTGAGTCTGGGGCGCAATATCGGCCTGCTGGAGGCGCGCGGCGACATCGTCGCTTTTGTCGACGACGATGCCGTTCCGTCGCGGCGCTGGCTGGAGCAATTGGCTGGCCTCTTTCGGGATGAACGTCTCGATGCGACCGGAGGCCGGGTATATGCGGTCGACCCGCTGCGCTCGATCACACAGCACCTGGTCGGGATCGTCTCGTCGCTGGCCGAACAGCATGATGTGCGCGCGTCCTTGCTGGAGTCGATGATTCCAGATACTGAAGCGCGGCTGTGGGTCGGCCGGATGATGGGGACCAACATGGCCTTTCGGCGCCGAGCCCTGCTCGACGTCGGCGGGTTCGATCCGCTCTTCCAATGGGTCTATGACGACACCGACATCGCCGTTCGCCTGGCCAATGCCGGGAAGGTCATCCAGCCGGTCAAGGAGTGCGTGGTCTACCATATCCCCGCGTCAAATCGAAACCGGATCGCCCACACGTACAACGTAAAATGGTGGATTCACACCCGGTCCGTGGTCTACTACGCGATTCGGAATGGCCGCGCGAGCGGCGATACGTCGGCCGCCATTCTCCGCCGGTGTCTGCATTTTGCGCATGGCCAGTGGCTTTGGGCGGGGCAACTGCGCCGGAACAACCAATTGACCGCAGCTCAAGCGGCGCGCATGCGGCTGATGGTGCCCTGGTATGGGCTGCGCGGAGCCGCGCGCGCGTTGCTGGGACCGCGCAGCCTGATCGACCCGGGACAGGCCAGGCGCGCCGCCGATATGAACTCATCTCCCATACATCCCTACCAGGACGCCAATTCGCCCCGCCAGCCGAGTGTGGACCCGGTTCTGGGCCATCGGGCTGAGATCCTCATGCCCGAGCCGCCCGTGCGCGTGGCGCTGTTGACGACCCACTATCCGCCCGAGCAGACCGAGGGCATCGGGCGAAAGAACAACTTGTTGGCGCGCGGGCTCTTTGCGCTTGGCCATAGCGTTCATGTGATCGCGCGGGGCGAAACGGACAAACTGTCGTTCTATGACGGCGCCTACACCCAGCGTCTGGCGATGCGGCTTGATCGGTATGAATCCTACCGACGGCTGCCTCGCCTGCACTATGCCTTGAACCACAGCCACCGCGTGTTCGAGACGCTGCGCCGGATGCAGCTCAATGACGGCGTGCAAGTTGTCGATACTCCGGTGTGGCAAGTCGACGGTCTGGTCACGGCCGTAAGCGGCTTGTTGCCCGTCATCGCGCATCTGCAGACGGCCACGCGCCAGATCGCCGACCTGCAGCGTGACGTGGACGAGGACGCGCGCCTGATGGGCGAGCTGGAGCAGACGCTGATCGAGCGGGCCCGCTTCCTGGTCCCAAATACGCAGGCAACTGTCGAAACCGCCCGGCGAGTGTATGGCCTGCGGCCCGATCATCCGAACATGAAAGTCGTGCCGCATGGGATCGAGCCGGTTCCCGATGCCTTGACGCGCCCTTATCCGACAGACCGCGCCGCGGATGCGCCGATGACGATTCTGTATGTCGGCCGGCTTGAAAAGCGAAAAGGCATTGCTGATCTGTTTGCGGCGATACCGAAGGTGATTGCCGCTGCCCCCCAGGCGCGTTTTGTCATTGCCGGAGCCGACAACAGCCTGAACGATGGGTTTCTGGCCCGAACCAGCCGAACGTATCCAGACTGGTTCGCGGAGCGCCATCCCGGGCTGCTTGATCGGGTTGCGTTCAAGGGTCAGGTCAGCGACGCCGAACTCGCCGCGCTTTACCAATCGTGCGATCTGTTTGTCGCGCCGTCGCTGTATGAATCCTTCGGGCTGATCTATCTCGAGGCGATGAACTACGCCAAGCCCGTGATCGGCTGCCGCGCCGGCGGCATTCCAGAGGTTGTCGATGATGGGATCAGCGGCAGCCTGGTCGACCCCGAGTCGCCCGGCCAGTTGGCGCAGGCGATTCTGGCCCTCCTGCGCTCTCCGATGCGGCTCCGTCAGTTCGGTCTGGCGGGCCGCGCCCAATTGCTTGAGCGATTCACGCATATCCATATGGCGCGCGCGATGGTCGAGGTGTACCGGCGCGTGATTGCCCAATCCACCGCCAGCGGCGCCTGATGGCCTTGCTGTTCCATAAACATGACCCGACTTCTATCCGCCACCGATGTGCTCGACGACATTGAATTTGAGTTGCTGCAGGGCAGCGTATCGCGCGATGATCTTGGCGCCGGGATCCAGGCCGCGCGCCAGTTCCACAACAAGCTGCGCGGCGAACTGCTCGATCCGCGCCGGCAGCCCGCCAGCTTGCGCGATGCGATCAGTCGACAAGCCCAGCTCAACGACATGCTGCTTTTGTTGCTGCAGCAGACCGCGGCCGAACTCACCGCCACGCAGCAACAGCTCCGGGCGCTTGGAAAGGCGAGTGTTGGCTCCATCGAGGCGTTGCAGGCGGCGCAGCCTCTGATCTCGGCGCCCGCGCCGCCTTTGCCGGCCGACGTAAGGCGGGCGCTTGACCATCCCATTGTGTATGTCGAACTCGATGCGCGGCCGTCTCGAATCCCCGTGATGGGTCCGCTGATCACGCGTCTTCGGATCGCCCTCCATCGCATTGCGTTGCACTATGTGCGCTTATACGCCGGCAAGCAGAATTCTCTGAACGTGTTGTATAGCCAGGCCCTTCAGCGGATGCGCGATTTGGGCGAATAGGTCTGTTTCCCATTCGCCGGGCTGGCTCAGATCTCGCTGGATTCTTCCGGGATGATCTCTCGGCACGAAAACGGCAAGCGCTCAGCCAGTAGCGCGATAATGCCGGCGTGCGCTCGCGGGTCGCATGAAATGATCCAGGAGCGCAATCAGGGGGGGAGGGGTAGCGAAGGAGAAAACACGCATGCAACAACGGCATGTTCGCGCGACCCCGATATGGATATTGGCCCTGGTGATGCTTGCGGCATGCCTTTCGGCGCATGTTGCCGCGGCCGCCCCGGCCGCCGCACTATGGCATGTGGCGACGACGGGCGCGGACAATGTCTCGTGCGGTTCGGAAACGCTGCCGTGTCGGAGCATTCAGTACGCCGTGAATCGCGCTGCAAGCGGTGACACGATCCTGGTTGCGGGCGGGACCTATGTGTTCAATGCGGCGGCGGATCCGTGCATCGGGTATGGATTTGGAACGACCGGGATTGTGTGTGTCGTCAACAAAAGCCTCTCCCTATTTGGCGGCTATAGCGCCACGAACTGGGTCACGCCGGACCTGGCGGGAAACCTGACCGTGTTGGATGGCCAGACGACTCAGCGGGGGGTGTTTGTCGCCAGCACGGGCACGCTCACGAACTTCACCCTCCAGGGCTTCACCATCACACGCGGAAAGGCCAAGGGAAATCCTGCCCGGACGGGCTTCGACAAGTATTACGCCTACGGCGGCGGACTTGTCTCTGAGTTCGCCAATATCGTCCTGAAGGATCTCGTTTTCTCCAGCAACGAATCCATCGGAGACAACACCGGGTCAGGAAGCGGGTATGTCTACGGCGGGGCGGGAAGTGGTGGCGGCGTGGCCGTGCGCTGGGGCAGCGCCTCGCTCGAGAGTATCCAGTTCATCAGTAATACCGCGCAGGGAGGCCAGGGCTCCGTCCGGGGCGGATATTCGCTGGGCGGCGGTTTGTACAGCTTCCGCACGATCATGACTGGCACGCACCTGTACTTTGATGGCAACGTATCGCGCGCCGGCAGTTCAGCCGGGGACGGGGCCGACAGCGGCGGTGAGCGGGGCGATGGGCTGGGTGGTGCTGGATCGTTTGGCGGCGAGGGAGACCGTGTCCTGTTGAGCCACGTCGTGGCAGTCAACAACCTGGCGCAGGGCGGCAATGCGACCAACCGATCGGGCGGCGCCTTTGGCGGCGCGTTCAAGGTGGAACTCGGCACGTTTACCCTGCGGGATGCGCTGGTGCGCGACAACATCGCCCGTGGCGGGGCCGCAATCAACGGGTGGCTGGGCAACGGCGGCGGCGTGGAAGGGATCGAGTCTGAAATCCATCTGGACCGTGTATCGATCGTTCACAACCGGGCTATTGGCGGGACCGGCACCAGCGGCACGCGCGGCGCTGCGGGCGGGGGCGGAATCAACTCCACCGCGATTGGAGGGAGTTTCACGCCCGTGCTCATGATCACCAACAGCGTTGTCGCCGACAACAGCGTTGAAGAGGGGCCTGGCGCGATTCCGGCCGGGGGTGGCGCGGGCGGCGTGTGGATCCAGTCAACCCGCGCGGAACTGAATCATGTCACGATTGCGCGGAACACCGTCAGCGAAGATATGGACGGGCAGGCCGTGCTCCTCATCGAGATTGGCAGCAAGGGCGCCAGGGCCAAAATCACCAACAGCATCATCGCCGACCATGTCAACGCGTGGCCGGCCGCCACCAACGCGGCCGTGCATGTCAAACCCCTGAACACGTTGACGCTCACCCAGAATCTGCTGTTCGGCAACACGAAGGACACCAACTCGAATGGATCTCCAGCTCCGGCTGGTGTATTCACATTCCTGGGAACAACGTACTCGGGAAACCCCCATTTTGTCGCGCCGGGCGCGCCCGGTTACAACTATGGCATTGGCCCGTCGTCTGGCGCGATCGATCATGCCCTGGCCAGCGCCCTGGCGGTGGATCGAGTGGGTTTCTTGCGGCCGCGGGGGGCTGCCTCTGATCTGGGCGCGTTTGAGTATTCCTCCACGGCCGGAAGGACTCTGTTGCCCCTCATCCAAAAATAGGCGACCCCTTTCGCAGGCCGGCCTCAGAAGCCTCCGCCGCGCACGATCCCGTCCCATAGCGCGCGCATCTGGCGCATAAAGGCGCGCCGCTCGAAGTCGCGGCTGCGGGTGATGGCGGCAGACGCCATCGTGGCCAACCGATCTGGTCGTTGGATCAGTTCGAGTGTTTCCTCGACCAGGGATTCAGGCGTGCGCCATACCAGCCCGTCCTGGCCAGGGGTGATGATCTCGGCTGGCCCGCCCTCGGCAAAGACGACCGGCACCGCGCCGGCTGACATGGCCTCCACGATCGACATGCCAAAGTGCTCCGCCTGGTCCGGCGAGCGCCGCAAGTCCGCTCCATAGCCCGTGGCGTGCCAGTAGATCCGGGCTCGCCCGAACAGGGTCGCGAGCGCAGCATGGTCAAGGGCCAGGTGAATGCGCACGGGCAGGCCTGAGGCCAGGTCGCGGATCCGATCGGCGTAGGCCTGGTGATTCGCTCCCGGCGTGATGCTTCCAGCCAGGAACAGCTCCCAGCGCTCGCCGGCGGGCAGGCGCGCCAGCAACGCGCGAAAGCCTTCAACCAAGACGTCATGCTTCTTGTTGTGCCCGCCCACAAAGAAGCGCCCGACGTGCAGAATGATGTTCTCTTTTGGCAGGGGCGGGAGCATCTCGATGGGTGGGTGGAGCACCAGGCTGTCGCGATGCCAATAGTGGCGCACCCAGCGCCGCGTGTACTCGGAGTTGGCGAAGATGGCGTCATAGGCGGCCAGGGCCTGGATCTCGGACCACGTCGGCAATGTGCCCAAGCGCTGTTGCAGGCGCGCTGGCAGCAGCCCGCCCAGACCGGCAGCCCGGATCAGTGTGCCGGCCATCCAGCGTGTCCGCCCGGACAGAGACAGATCAACTCCGGTGGGGAAGAACGACAGAAATGCCGAATGTCGCGCGCGCGGCTGAATGAAACGGCCCTGGGCGGCGTTGATAAAGCCGTCCAGACCGGCTGTCATTGCGCTCACAAATGCGTCATCATGCGGCATCTCGCGCATCGTCAGGCTCTCGATCGACACATTCCAGCGTTCTTGAAGAACTGCTGGATCGACCGGGCGATCGTGCCAGAATTCGACCTCGTGCGATTCCGCCAGGGCCAGGGCGGCCATCAGCGCATGCCGACCCCCTCCGCCAAGATTCGCCAGGCGGCTTTCATAAACCGCAATCTTCACGCATACACTCCGCGGTATTCATCAGGCAGCATCGCCGCAATGGCCCGCATGAGCTGCTCGGTGGCGGCCTCGGCGGTCAGATTGGGGTCGAAGACGATGGCCGGACCGACCCGCGCATGGACCTCCGCCCGGCGCAGACGGCCCAGTTCGCGATGGATCTTCTCCATCCCCCAGATCGCGACGGGCACCACCGCTGTGTTGGCCCGCAAGGCCAGCCAGGCCACGCCTGAGCGCGCTCGGATCAGCCCGCCGGTCCGGCTGCGGGTGCCCTCGGGCGACATCCCAATCGTTCCGCCCGCCTTGAGCAGGGCCAGGGCGGCCTTGAGCGCGCCCCGGTCGGCGTCGCCCTGGCGCAGATAGATCGCATCCATGGCGTCGAAAATCAAACGCAGAGGCGCCACCTTCTGCCACTTGGCCGCCGCCAGCACGGTGAGTTTGGGCCGGGGCGGGGTGATCGAGAGGATGAAGGGCGGGTCCCAACTGCACAAATGGTTCGAGGCCAGGATATAGCCGCTGGGGCGAATGAGGTGTTCGGCGCCCTCGACCGTGACCCGGGCCACGGCGCCCATCAGGACCCGCGTGCCGAAGCGAATGAGATCGTAGACAGCCATTGGTCAGCCTGACCCGCGCAGACGATCCATCCGCGCGCGCAGGCTGGCCTCGTCCTCGATGGGCGGGGGCAGCGGCGCGTCGCTCAGGGGCGCATTCGCGCGAGCGGCGGGCCCTTCGACCCCTTCGACGCGCTCAGGGACCGGCTCAGGGCCCTTTGAGGTCCGAACCCGCTCGAGGGCCTCCTGGGTCTTCTCCGCCCCGCGCGTGACAGCGGCCATCTGGGCCTTGATTTCCTGCTCGGTCCGGGCCAGGCTCTCGATTGTGCTGGCATTGCTGGCCAGCGCGTCGCGGGTCTGGTTGGCCTGGCGCAAGCGCTCGCGGGCGGCCGTGTCGTTGCCGGCCTTGAGCGCCTGGTCGGCCTGGGTGTCAAGCCGGGCCAGCTCCTCGGTGAGCCGGGCCCGGGCTTCGGCCAGCTCTTTGCGCCGCAGCGCCAGTTCGCGTTGCCGGTCGAGCAGCGATTCGTCGCGCGAACGCGGGGCCATTGGGCGGGCCGGCCCGCTCAGCGCGGCGCGCATGGCCAGGGCGGCTTTTTGAAGAAAGTTCATCGCTATCGAATGCATACGGATGTTTGCCGATTGGATACCCCCGGCGAAGCCGGGGGTATCCAATCGGCATAGCATCCGTCACTGGCGCTTATGACTCCGG
>JAGOCU010000280.1 GCA_017998555.1 Thermoflexales bacterium | reverse complement strand
TCCCGCCTTCCGGGCATGTCGCCGGGGTGTGGGCGCGCAACGACAACACCCGCGGCGTGCATAAGGCCCCGGCCAATGAAGTCGTGCGCGGCGCGATCGGCCTGGCCTACTCCGTCACCAAGGGCGAGCAGGACACCCTGAACCCGAATGGCGTGAACTGCATCCGTTCGTTCCCGGGCATGGGCATCCGCGTGTGGGGCGCCCGCACCCTGTCGAGCAACCCCGCCTGGCGCTATATCAACGTGCGCCGGCTGTTCAACTTCGTCGAGAAGTCGATCGAGCGCGGCACCCAGTGGGTGGTCTTCGAACCGAACGATCCGCGGCTGTGGAGCTCGGTTCGGCGCGACGTCACGGCTTTTCTCACCGGCGTATGGCGGGATGGCGCTCTGTTCGGGCTGGCCCCGAGCGAGGCGTTCTTTGTCAAGTGCGACGATGAGACCAATCCGGCGGATGTCCGCGACCGCGGCCAAATGATCGTCGAAATCGGGATGGCGCCGGTCAAGCCGGCCGAGTTTGTCATCTTCCGCATCAGCCAGTGGGGCGGCCCAGGCTCTGAGTAATCCAGTCTTCTTCAGGAGGAAATAAACCATGGCGAAAGCAACACGCGAGAGTGATCCCCTAGTTGGGTGGCAGTTTGTGCTTGAAATCAACAAATTGCCCGTCGGCTACTTCAGCGAATGCAGCGGCATCGGGTCCGAGACCGAAATCATCGAGCACAAGACGTTGGACAAGAACGGCGTCGAAGTGGTCCAGAAGATCCCCGGCCGGCTCAAGTGGAGCGATGTCACGCTGAAGCGCGGCATCACCAACTCGCTGGCCGTCTACCAGTGGCGCACCCTGGTGGAGCTCGGCAAGATGAAAGAAGCCCGCCTGAACTGCACGATCAAGATGAAAGATCGCGACTACAGCGACGCGGCCGAGTGGACGTTCGACAACGCCTGGCCGCAGAAGGTTTCAGGCCCCGATCTCAAATCCGACAGCACGGACATCGGTATTGAGGAAATGGTGCTTGTCCACGAGGGCATGCGCCGCACGAAGTAACACGGCGACAGGGAGCCGGGCGGCGCCATGGCGTTGCCCGGCTCCCGCGCTGACCGCACATGCAAACCGAGTTTGAATTCACGTTGCCGGTCGGATACCTCGACCAGAATGGCGCGCTGCATAAGCAGGGCGTGATGCGGATGGCGACGGCGATGGACGAGATCCTGCCCCTGCGCGACGCGCGGGTGCGGACGAATCAGGCCTATCTGGCGATCGTGCTGCTCTCCCGGGTCGTGGTGCGCCTGGGCACCCTGCCGGCGATCAGCACCAACATCATCGAGAACCTGTTCGCCGCCGACCTGGCCTTCCTGCAATCGCTGTATGTGTCCGTCAACGAGACGGGCAAGACGACGGTCACAGTGACATGCCCGCACTGCCAGACCGATCACGAGGTGGATCTGGCCGAACTGGGGGGGGCATAGGCTACCCCTTGGATCGCCTGCGCGAGGAGGTAGCCTACATCGCCTATCACTTTCACTGGCCGCGAGAGGACATTCTCAGTCTGGAGCATGTCGATCGCCGGGAGTGGGTGAAGCAGGTGGCAAACATCAACCGCAGGCTCAACGATGAGTAGTTCGAGCGCTCGCGCTCGTGGAGGGGGCAATTCCGGATGACGGATTCGAACGATCGATACCCAGCCCGACAGGCGCTGGAGGACACGAACAGCTCGACGAAGGCGATTCCCTGGGTAAGCCTGCCGCTGGCCAATGCGGTCGTGGCGCACGGCGCCACCGGCCTCCCGGACGGCACCGAACAGGCGTCCACGGAGGATGAGACCCTGGCGATCGATCTGCCGTTGCTTGCCGAGCGCATCCTGGCCTTGATGCGCCGGGAGGCCATCATCGATCGCGAACGTTCCGGCTGGATGCGCTAAGGAACACATCAATGACGAGTTTTAACCGTGGACCCGTTCCCTCCGGCTTCCAGGAGCGCATCCGTTCCATCGCCCAGAACTACAAGTTCTATTTGGAGATCGGCGGCATTCTGGTCGGCGAATTCCTTGAATGCGGCGGCCTGGTGATCGAACGCGAGGTCCACGAAATCCACGAGGGCGGCGTGAACGATTTCGTGCACAAACGGCCCGGCAAACTCAAACTCACCAACATCACCCTCAAGCGCGGGCTGACCTACGATCGCGAGTTGTGGAACTGGTGTCGACGGGGGATGTATGACGGCATGGTCACCCGAAAAAACCTGTCGATCATCATCGGCAACTCGGAATACCTGAAAGTGAAACAGTGGGACGTCTTTGGCGCATTTCCGGTGAAGTGGGAACTGGTCTCTCTGAACGCCTCGACGATGGAGATCGCCTGGGAGCAGATTGAATTGGCCCACAACGGCTTCGCCCTGAATGACGTCGAGCGCACCCCGATTGGGTCGGGTCTGACGCCGTTGGCGGATGCGACCCTGACCGCGCTCGCGGGGGTTGCCCGGCAATTGCCGGACAAGGACTTCCTGGCAGCGCTCGAGGCCCGGGCCGCCGCCGCTGTGGCTGCGCTCGAGGCCCTGCGCGCCTCCGAAGCGCCGGATCCGGAGGAGCTCAAAGCCCTGACTGATCGCGCCGACAAGGCCTTGGCGGCTCTTGAAGCGGCCAAGGGCCAATAAGTTGCTGAGGATACGCCATACCTGTGACTGAACCCACCCGCGCCGCCCCGGACAACGCTCCGGCCCTCGATTTGGGCCGGCGTGTTTTCGCGCGCCAGGCGCGGGCCGAAAGCCGGTTGTCTCCCTGGACGCGGCGGGATCTGGCCGGGAAGGCGATCGTGCGCGAGCTGCGTTTTGCCCAGCACATCGCGCGTCGGGTGTATGGCCGCGGCGTCCCGGGCGCCCCTTTTGAAGGCCAGCTCAGCCCGAATGCGCCCCGCGGCGTCGCCCGATTCAGCGAAAAAGTGGCGGAGCGCAACTCGCTTGCGGACGTTGCGCGCAAGTACGCGCCCGTCGACGATGCCGAGGCGGGCGACGCGGCTCCAAAGGCGGCGTCTCACGCGCCCATGCCGCTCGCCGGCGCGGGCGGTGGCGAGACCAGCAGCCCCCGGAATTCCGGTCCGGCTATTTCCGCCGCGGAAGCGCTGCAGCGGCTGGCCGTTTCGAGGCCCGACCTCGACCCGGATTCCAGCCCATTCGCCAAGATATTCAAGGCGGCAACGGGCGGCGCACAACCCGCCGAGCCGTCCGCCCAACGCGCCCCCAGCGATTCAGCCCGGCGCGTCGTTGAGACGTTTCAGCGGGGCGGACCCAGGCCCCGGGCCGATGCCGCGCCGCCGCCCATTCAGCCGCGGCCTGACAGGTCTGCGCCGCCCATTCAGCGCCGGGCTGACCCGTCGGCGCCGTCGGCGCCCGTGCCTCCGCCTGCGACGCCAGCGCCCGAGCGTCCCCCTGCCACGCCAAGTTCGCGCGCCCTGCGCCGGTTTGCCAGAGTGGAGGAAGTGGTTCCGCCCAACTTCACGCCGCCCTCGGATGACTTTGGCGACGATCTGCCCGAACCTGGCGGACCCGTCATCCAGCGCGCGCTCCCGCCTGTCCCCGACGACGCGATGCCGCTTGTCCGGCGCCCTGAAGCGGCCCCGACGCCACTGCCAGCCACACAGGTCCAGACCAAGCGCCCAGCCCAGCCCGCCGCGCCTGCCCCGAAACGGCCGGCCAGGCCGGCCCCGGCGCCCGCCCGATTGCAGCGCCGGTCAGCAACGCCGCCCGCGCGAGCGGAGCGCGGCGCTGAGCCGCCAGCCCGGCTTCAGGGTCCGGCCGCCGTTGCGCCGGAGGAATCTGCGGCACGCCCCGTCGATGCCCCGCCCGAGCGCGAGACAGCCCGGCCGCCGTCGGTCGTTCAGCGCCAGCCCACGGGTGGATCCACCGTTCCGCAGCCGTCCGAAGATCGACCGCCGGCATCGGTCAGACCCACGCCCGCGGGCACAGGTTTGCCGCTTCAGGAGCGGCCAGCGGCTGAATCGACGGTTACCCCGCCGCCGCCGGGTGACGCCG
>JAGOCU010000022.1 GCA_017998555.1 Thermoflexales bacterium | reverse complement strand
CCAGGGCGATACCGGTGCCCACCCCGGCATTCTTGTGAAACAGCGTCTGGGACATGACCAACATCGGCGGCCAGGCCGCCCCCGAGGCGAAGCCGAGGATCGGGGCAATGAAGAAGGCCCGGTAGTCACCCAGCAAAAGCATGATCGCCATGAGCGGCGCGGTCGCCAGCAGCGAGGCCACCATTACCCGTTGCGGCCCCACCCGATCCGCCAGCATTCCGCCCGTGAACGAACCGGCCGCCAGCGCCAGGAGCATCAGAAACGACAAGGTGCCGGCTTCCTGATGGCTAAAGCCACCCACAATCGTGAAATACTGCGGGACAAAGCTGGTGAATGAGGATTGCGACGTGGCTCGCAATGACATGACCCCGATCAGGGCCAGCACGGCCACGGTCGAAAAAGCGGGATTGAGCTGGATCTTCCAGTTGGCCTGCTTGCGGTCTTTGGGCGCGGTGATGGGCACGTACTTCGGATCGGTCAACACGTACAGCACCGGGGTGATGACCAGCCCGATCACCGCGAGGACGGCTGTGCCGCGCGGGCCAAACACGCCAAGGATGAAGCCGGCGAGCAACGGTCCCACTGCATAACCGGTATTACCGCCCACCATAAACATGGCCACTCCGGCTTGTTTGCGGTCGCCGGCCGCGACGTTGGCGCCGCTCGCGCCCTGCGGATGAAAGGCCGCCGAACCAAACCCCGCCACCACCGCTACCAAGAGGGCCGTCTCAAAGCTCGGCATAAAGCCGACAAACCCGTGCAGGATCGACATCCAGAGCAACCCGCCCACGGCGAACCAGCGCCCGCCGATCGCGTCGCTGAAGTAGCCGAAAATCGGCTGAGCCAGCGAAGTCGAGATCGAATACAGGCCGATCACAACCCCGACCTGCTCGAGCGACAGGTTGAGGCTGTCCTTGAGGTAGAGCAACACGATCGGCAACGCGCCCGAAAAGAGGTCGATGGCGAAGTGCCCCAGGGTGAGGCTCCACAGGGCTTTGTTTTTGAGGAGGTGGCGCATGACGGATCCCACTTCGTCGTTTGGACGAAGGCGCAATGATACAACCGGCCCGGCCCAATGGACCGGCACCCTTCGGTGCCTGACAACGGTGTTCCCGGACGCGATACGCCCCGGCTTGGCCGGGGCGTATCGCGTCCGGGTTGTCTCCGCCAGCAGCCTAGATCTGGGGGAGCTCGGGGAGCAGCCCGAGCTGGCGAATCACGCCGGCGATGTCCCACACCCGCCGCAAACGCGCAATCCGCCCATCGCGCAAGGTGAGCAGCGTGATGCCCTCCAGGCTCACCCGCCGGCGCGTGGCGGGAATCCCCATGAAGCGGCCCGCATGGGTGCCCTCAGCCCGCCATTCGATCGCCACCCTGTCTGCCTCACGAATCTGGCTAATCAGCTCGAAATGAACGTCCGGAAAGGCCAGGAAATTGAAGAGCACGGCCCGGCGCAAACCGCGATGACCCCGCAAGGGGACGGCAATCGCGCAATCCTCCAGCACGCAATCCTCGACAAACAGCGCCTCGATCGGATGCGGATCGTGGGTATTCCAGGCGGCGATGAGACGCGTCGCAATATCGGTCTGAACGGGTGAATGGCCGTTTGACCGAATGGGCGCGGCGCTGGCGGGGGCAATGGGGTCCATGTCTACAAGAATACACGCTCGATGAGCGCTGCGACAGACCAATTGTGGCTCATTCACCGCCTGAATCCGCTCAACCGCCCAACTCGCGGGCCCACAGCATCTCGACGACCCGGGCCACCCCCGCCTGCAGGTGGCGCCGATAGGTGCTGAACGGCACGTCGAGCAGCTCGGCCGCCTTTTCCTGGGTCGGGGCCGGTTTGACATAGGTATGAACCAGGGCCCGATACAGCTTGGCGTCGCGCGGGCCGGAATTCAGCGCGTCGATTGCCTGAACGATCAGGCCCTTGAGAGCGGCCACCCGATCCATCTCGGCTGCGTTTGGGCCGCAGCGGTCAATGACCAAACGGGCATTCAGCAGCCGATTGGCGCGCAGGGCTTGCGGGCGATTCAGATCGCGCAAGGCGTCCCGGGCCCCCTCGGCGAATTCGACCTCGCTCAACGCGGCCGTGGCCGGCCCATCGCTGGCCGACGGGGTCGGCGTGGCGCCCACTTCCTTCTGGGCCAGAATCTCGAGCCAGAGCGTGGGTGGCATCGCCCGCCAATTGTGGGTAAACGCCCCGTACGACCGCCCTCCGACCACGTAGTCGCACTCGGGCGTTCGTTGCAGTTCGGCGTAGGACAACACCGGCATCCAGAATTCCGGCGCCGCGGCGGGAAACACGTGGCAGGCCAGGCGGGGCGTCACCAGGTAGTGCTGGACGACATTCAGGAAGATCAGGCTCTGGATCGGCGAAACCGCCTGATAGGTGTCATGGGCCATCCAAAACCGAAAGTGCAGGCCCACCTCCGCCGGGCGCAGCCCGATCGTGCGGGCCATCCAGTCGCGGGCGGGCTGCATGGCCGGGTCGATCGCGCAATCGGCCTCGTCGACATCGCGCATGGACAGGCGCAGCGCAAATCCGCGCGGTTGTTGCTGGGTATCGCGCACCACCGAAATCCCCTGCGGCTGCCGCTCAAACCAATGGCGGGCGATTGCCGCCGACGGCGCGCCCTCATGCCGCTCGACCATCGCCAGTAATGCGGGCAGGTCAGCCGGGCGGGCATGATCAACAAACAAGCCGCCCTGCTGCTGCCAGTCAATAAAGGGCCGGACCACCGCGTTGTCGCGGTGCAGAAAGATGATGTCGGAGAGAAAGCGCTGCTGCTCGAGCCCCTGGCTGCGTTTCATCCCGGCGTTGTAATACGCGCGGGCCCGATTGTGAAGCTGGGTGTACCACTCGGGGTTGCGCCAGCGCACATCGGCCGACATCGCGTCGCGGGCCAGATCATGCAGAAGCAGCCCGCCCGGCGCGGAATCCACAAACGACAGACTGCGCAGCCAATCGAACAACTCGCGCACGCCCTCGGCCGCGCCCAGGGCCGGATCCGGCATGTTGAGCATGCTCGCCAGCAGCGATTCGGTCATGCTTCGCACCAGGGCGCTGGCCTCCAGGGCGGCCCGGTGGGCGGGGCCGGGCACCTTCTGAACGAACTTCTCGAGCAGGGTCCGGATCAGGTCGGGCGATTCCTCGGGCAGGAAGGTGTGCGCCTCTGTGCGTTGGGCGAAGGTGTCCGCCACGAGCGACAGGGCCAGCGGATGGCCATGGGTGAAAGCCAGCACCTGGGCATGCTGATCGACCGGGATCCGGCGCTGCGAGAGATAGGCCCGGCCTTCATCGGGGCCGAGATTGCGCAAGGCCAGGGCCCGGATCAAGGTCTGCCAGCCGGGGTCGGCCCGCCAGGCGGCCGAGGGCGGCTGGCGGCCGGCCAGGACGACCAGGACCGTCTCGGGCATCGGCGGCAGAAAGACGTCCCGCAGCCAGTCATCAAGCGGCGCCAGGGTTTCCACGGTGTCCAGCAGAAGCACAACCCGCCGCCCAGCCGCGCACGCGCTCACGTCGCGCCAGAACTGCTCGACATCGATCGAAAGAGGGCGGTCCTTCCACGCTGTTGGATCCGCTGACGCGAACATGAGGCGCAAGACCGTGACAAAACCGGCGGGCGACGGATCGAGATTCCGCGCATCCGCGTAGACCGCTAAATTGCCGGTCTCGGCGGCGGCATCGCCAAACATCTTCAGGAGTGAGGTCTTGCCAACCCCGCCGGGACCATGGACGTGCAGAACGCAGAATGGCAAGACCTCGGCGGCCAGGGCGGTCGCCACAAGCGCGCGTTCCGCTTCGCGGCCGACAAATGCGTTTCGGCGGGCGGCCCGGAGCCGCCCTTCGAGCAAGGCTGGCATGACAAGCAAAGAGTGTAGGCCAATTCGGCCCATGCGCAACAGGCGTTGAGCGCGAACACCTTAAAGGTTGGCCCCTTCTTGCTCGACCCTGCCACAAACCTATGCGGGCCAACCTTCAAGGTGTTCGCCCGCGTGCCATCGGCTGGGTCCAATCCACATTACCGAACGTCTACGTCTATCGGAATCGTCAAGCCGGCGTCGGCCACCAGCGGCGCATCGACCGTGATCCGCCACCGCCCCGGCGCCGGGAACAAAATGCCGGCGTGTTCATATCCACCCGACGACAACCGGCGCATCGGCGCGCCTGGACCCGCAACCTGGTTCAGGGCCGACACTGAGACTGCCGGAGCAAACTGGACGAGGACCCCGCCTGGCCCGATCGCGACCAGGGTGATCGTGACGGGGCTGCGGGCAACTGGCGGATAGGGCTGGACCCGAAATGTCAGGCTCGTGCCCTCAATGACCTGGGTGCCCAGCCCTTGCGCGTCGAGCGGGAGCGACAGGCTTGCCAGCGGCACGTCAAGCGGTGCCGCAGGCGGCACGTTCGCCATCCAGCGGGTCAACACGGCAGCGGAAAGGCTGAAGACCCCCGCCAGGATCGCGGCGATACTGATGAAGACGATGGCCCGGCGCGCCGTCATCGCGTACCTACAGCAGATACAGAACTGCGAAGACGATCAGCCAGATGACCGTGATGAAATACCAGTACATGGCGCAGGCCTGCACAACGGTCCGCCGCTTCGCATCAAACTGATGCATCGCCGCGCGGATGAGCACGACCGCCATCCAGCCCACACCCACAAACACCCGGAGGATGTGAAACACCAGCAGGGCAAAGAACATCGAGGCGTAGGTGCCGCCCTGGGCCCGGAATCCGAGGCCGCTGAATTCAATCGTCTGCAGGGTCATGAACACCAGCCCCAACCCGGCCGCAATGGACACCCCGACGATCAGCCTGCGCTTGTCACCGCCGGCAATCCCGCGCTCGCCCCACCCGAACGCGATGGCGCTGGCCAGGATGACAAGGGTGTTGATGACCGGCAGCGCGAACTCGCGCGGCCGCAGGTCCGCCGGGGGCCAGCCGGTCAAACTGGAAGCCTGGAGAAAGAACCAGGCTGAGAGCACGCCAAAGAAAAACATGCTCTCGGCGAGGATCAGCGCGGTGGCGCCGAGCAGGCCGTTATTCGAGCGCGAGCGGAAGGGCATGCCCTCCGCTCCGGCGGGGCGTATCTTCGCGTTCAGAGACATGACGTTCCGGTCGCTTTAGTGATCGTGGGCGTGCGCGCTGGCGTTCTTGATCTCGTCGTAGATCCACGTGCCAAGCCCGATGAGGGTGAGCACGGCGCCGATCGGCACAAACACAATGCTGGCCAGCGAAACGCCAAAGACGAGCAGGGTCATGCCCAGCGCCAGGATGATCGGGGACCAGCTCGGCGGCGGCAGATGAATCTCTTCCTCGTGGGCATCCTCGCCCGGAACGGGGGTGACGGTGTTTGTGTCCATGGTTTTGAGCTCACCGAATCGCGTACATATTCGTCCAGATCACGCCCAGGGTGATGCCAATCGCCACCAACCCCAGACAGATCAGAACCACGATAAAGGCTTGTCGTTCCTTTGCTTTTGGAATCATGTCAAGTTGCAAGCGCGCGATAGGCGATGCGGTCCACCGCCATTGCGCCAAACAGAAACGCCAGATAGGCCATCGAGTACAGATACAGTCCCAGCGCCGCGGCGCGGGTCGGATCCCTCCGCACATGCCAGGCGCGCCAGATGAAGAGCCCGCCCGCCAGCGCCGCGCCGGCAAGATAAATCAGGCCGAACATGCCAAAGGCCACCAGGGCCAGACTCAGGCCGATCAGCACCAGTGTATAGAGCCAGATCTGACGCTGGGTCTCGGACTCGCCGGCCACAACATTCATCATTGGGATCTTCGCCGCGGCGTAGTTGCGCGTCTGCATCAGGGCGAGCGCCCAGAAGTGCGGGGGCGTCCACATAAAGACAATCACGAACAGGGACAGCGCGGTGAGATCCAGCCCATTGGCGACGGCCGCCCAGCCGACCAGCGCGGGAATGGCGCCGGCCCCGCCGCCGATGACGATGTTCTGGGGCGTGCTGCGCTTGAGCCACATCGTGTAGATCACGGTGTAGTAGAAGAAACCCACCAGCGACAAGACGGCCGCCAACAGATTGACAAACACCGCGAACAGGAGAAACGACAGCGCGCCCAGGCTCAGCCCGAATGCCAGCGCGACATTCGGCGAAACACGGCCGGCCGCAACCGGGCGGATCCGGGTGCGATTGCTCAGGACCTTGTCGATGTCATGGTCATAGGCCATGTTGACGGCCCCGGCCCCGCCCGCCATCAGATAGCCGCCCAGCATCGTCACCAGCACGAGCCCCAGCGGCGGCAAACCCTTGGGGGTCAGGAACATCGCCGCAAACGTCGTGAACAGCAGCAGCGCGACGACCTTGGGTTTGGTCAGCGCGATCGCGTCCGCCGCAACCTGCCGCCAGCGCCGAGCCGGCGATAGGGCAGGCAAGTCGTAATTCATGATGTCAGAACAGCCTGCCTAGTGCTGCTGATCCTTCAGGCCGGTGCGCAGTTCCCACACCGGGCGCGCGCTGTTGACCAGCGGGATCTTCTTGAAGTTGTATTCGGCCGGCGGGGAGTCGGTCAACCACTCGAGGGTGTTCCCCTCGAAGGGATTCTCGGACACCCTGGGCTGGCGGACGAGCTTCAAGAAGGCATACATGAAGACCAGCACCGAAAGCGCGATGACAAAGGCCCCGATCGTGGCGATCAGATTGGGGATATCCCAGCCGCGATTGGCGGCGTAGGTGGCGATGCGCCGGGGCATCCCCTCCAGCCCAAGAATGTGCATTGGGAAGAAGGTCAGGTTGAAACCGATCCACATCAGGAAGAAGTGCAGTTTGCCCAGGCGCTCGTCGAGCATCTTGCCGGTGAACTTGGGCATCCAGTAGTAGATGCCGCCGAAGATGCCAAAAACGCTCCCGCCGAAGAGCACGTAGTGGAAGTGCGCGACCACCCAGTACGAGTTGTGCAATTGCGTATCGACCGGAATCGCGCCCTGGATGACACCGGTGATGCCGCCGATGACGAAGGTTGACAAGAATCCAAAGGCCATCAGAAGCGGGGTCTTCATGTTCAGCGAGCCGCCCCACATCGTGGCGATCCAGTTGAACATCTTGACGCCGGTCGGAACCGCGATCACCATCGTCGTCAACATGAAGAAGCGCTCAACTTCCGGCGCGACACCGCTGACAAACATGTGATGCACCCAGGTCGTGAAGCCAAGCACCCCGATCGCGATCGTCGACAGGATGATGACCTTGGGCCCGAAGATCGGCTTGCGCGAGAAGACGGGCAGAATCTCAGAGAGCATGCCCATCGCAGGCACGACCATGATATAGACCGCCGGATGCGAGTAGAACCAGAACATGTGTTGCCACAGCCGGGCGTTGCTGGTGCTGAAGAACTGCGTGCCAAATTGGCGGTCCGCAATCAGCATCACCATCGCGGCCGTCAGCACGGGTGTCGCCACGAGAATCATGCCGGCCGTTACGATGATCGACCAGGTAAACATCGGGATGCGCCAGGCGGTCATGCCCGGGGCCCGCATCGCATAGATGGTGACAAGGAAATTGACCGCGCCAAGTGTCGACGAAATGCCCAACAGGATCACACCCAGGACCCATAGATCCATGCCAATCTGGGGCGAGAACTTCTTGGCCGAAAGCGGCACGTAGGCCGTCCAGGCCGCGCTGGAGGAGTACTGGGTCAGCTCAGGATTCTGGGTCGTGTAGCCGATCACCGCGAGCGTCACGCCGGCCATGATGACGATGGCGGCGAACATGAACAGCCACAGGCTGAACGCGTTCATGCGCGGGAAGGCCATGTCGCGCGCGCCGATCTGCAGCGGCACCAGGTAGTTGCCAAACCCCCCGGTCAGGATCGGGATGACGAACAGGAAGATCATTCCCGTCCCGTGCATCGTGAACATCATGTTGTAGGCTTCCTGAGGCACGAACGTGTTGTTCGGGACCGCGAGCTGGGTGCGAATGCCCAGGGCCAGCAGGCCGGACAGCAGGAAGAAGACAAACGACGACACCATATACGCGATGCCGATCTTCTTGTGATCGACGGTCGTCAACAGATCAACCAGACCGCTCAGGGCGCCGCCGCGGCGGGAGATGGGAACAGGAATGCTTGCCATTCGGATGACTCCTGCCCGGGTGAACCGCGGCGACTGGCGCCCCGGCCCTCGGGCAATCGGGCTACTTCAGCGTGAGCAGATAGGCGACCAGGTCAACTGCGTCGCGATTGGACAACTTGTTGTTCGGCATGGCCGTGCCGGGCTTCACCGCGGCCGGATTCTTCAACCAGGCAAACAGGTTGTCCTGATTGATGGCCGCCCGGGGATCCGACGCCGGCAACTGGGCCAGGGTGGGATAGTTCGCAAACTGGGTCATCTCGCGCGGGGCGACTTTGCCCTGGGCCTTGGTTCCCGCCACCAGATGGCAGCTCGCGCACACCCCGCCCGTGAACAGCTCTTTGCCGCGAGCCGGATCGGCTTTTGTGAAGTCGGGGGGCAGATTGCGCGCCACCGCGGTGGCTGAGTACCACTGCCTGAACTCCAGCTCGGGCAACACCTTGACCTTTGACAACATCAGGGCATGGTCCTTGCCGCAGAACGCGTTGCATTGCCCCATGAATTCCTGGGGTTTGCCCGTGTCCGGCACATTGAACCAGACATACGAGCGGTCGCCCGGGTTCACATAGCGCATCCCGCCCAGCGCGGGCACCCACCAGGCGTGAATGACGTTGTCGGAGGTCATGTCGAGCCGGATGTTCTTTCCGGCTGGGACGACCAGATCCTCGCCCACCCCCGTGCTCAGACCGAAAGCGCCCAGTCCGTCGTAATCGACGTAGTCATAGGCCCAAAACCATTGCTTGCCGGTCACTTCCACCACGAGATCGACCTTCTGCGCGCGCTCCACCCGCGACTGCGCTTCACGATCACCAATGGCGTGCACGTGCGAAATCGGGTTTGCGAGCGATCCAGACGCCGTGAGCTGCGACATCGTGTTGACGGTCACAATGAAGATCACCGCCACCAGCACAGCCGGAAGGACCGTCCAGGTCAGTTCGGCCAGGTTGTTGCCGTGGACCTGGACCGGCGCCTCGGTCGCGAGACGACGCCGATAGCGGACCGCCGTCCAGACCAGCAACACTTCGACCAACAGAAACGTCAGGATGGCGAAGATGTAGATGAAGTTGTAGAGCTCGCCGATAAGTTTGGCGTCTTGAGTGATTTGTGGGAACAGCATCCGTCTCTAGTCCCTCGAATAAACGCGCGGGTCAGGTTGACGATTCGCTTTGAACCGCGCTCTGACCCACGGAATTTGAGCGCAGAGTTTAACACACGGGGTCCCCTTGGCGCATGACATTCATCCCGCGCGCGGGTGACGTTTCGGCCTGCCCCACTGCCTCGCGGTCTTTGCTTAGGTGTCATCCTGAAATCATTGGCGGGATCGCAATCCCCGCGCTTCGCGCGGGGATTGCGATCCCGCCGTATGTTTCTCGGACGGCTTCTAGGGACGTTTTGGCATGCGCTCGAGGGCGTCAAATGCCGGGCGTGGGACGCCATTCTTTCGAATCAGACTGTACGAAAGCGAGCTGTCATCGGCCGGCGAGGTCCCGGACTTTGCGATGTAGTCCAGATTGAAGACGATGGCCAGCCGAACCGTCCCGCCCGCGCGCATCAACTCGAAGGCTTGCGCGATCCAGGCCGCCTGCTCCGCCTCTGTGTTATCGAGGGCAAAGCCGAAACCCGGCGGCGCGCCCGCGACGCCCAGATTCTCCATGGTCGGCCAGCCGAACTCCGTCACACAGATTGGTTTCGGGCTGATCTGTCGATAGGCGTCCAGGGTGCTCCGAAAGGACCATGAATGATGCGGGTTGTCAAACGGCCCGCGAAAAGTCGCGGTCGGATCGTTGTAGCCGGCGTCATGGCGCTGGTCGGGCGGCATGTTGAATCCATTGAGGTGGGCGCCGACGCAATCCACGCCAGCGAGCCCGCCCGCCGCCACCAGTTCGCTCAGATACAGGATGTCATCTCGGGACTGAGGACCATTGGCGCCGGTCGGCGCCAGCCCGCCGGCGATGACAATCAGGGCCGGGTCAATCGACTTCAGTTCTTGCCCCACCGCGCCCAGAAACGCCGCAAATTCGGCCGCATCAGGGCGACCGGCGCTGAGGGAGCTCGGGGTCGTCCATTCGCGGGCCAGATTGCTTTCGTTCCAGATCTCAATCGCCTGGGCGCAGCCACGATACCGGCGCGCGAGCAAGCCAAAAAAGCGCACCGCTTCGCCGGTATCGTCGGGCGGCCCCAGGCGATCTGGATCGCGCGGATCATAGGCCGATCGCAAGCCAAACGGCGCGTCGACGACCGAGAGCAGGATGTTCAGCCCGCGTTCGTTGGCATCCTTGATGAAGACGTCCAGCAGGGCGAACTTGTCAGCCGCGTAGACCGCGGGGGTGGGCTCAAAATCGCGCCAGCGCACCTGGGCTTTGATCCAGTTGAGCCCCAGCTTCTCGGCAACCACCCGATTCCAATAGCCAATGTCCCCGACCGCATACTGCGACTGGACGCCGTATCCAAACCCGGGCGCTGGCGGCCGGGGCTGGCGGCAGGTGAAATCGGGCACACCCTCGACTCGGGCGCTGGGCGCGCTCAGGGCCCGGGGGGTATAGGTTGCCCCGGCGTTCGCCGGCGGAGGCGGCGGCGAAGGGGCCGGCGTTGGCCCGATGACGATCTGGCAGGCCAGCAGCGTAACGGCCGCCGCGCCGGTCAGCCCCAACAGCCCCATGCGTTTGATGAGATGCATTGACAGGTTTTTTCGGAAACGATATCCCCCGCCGGGGCGGGGGATATCGTTTCCGAATGGGGTGCTCCAGGTGATGTTACGGTTTGGGCATGCGCTCAATCGCGTCGAAAGCCGGGCGCAGGTTGCCATCGGGCCGGATCACGCTATAGATCGCCGGATCGCCGCCCGCCTCGTTGGGTTTCTGTCCGATCTTGCGGCTGTAATCCAGGTTGAAGACGATCCCAAAGCGAACATAGCCCAATTCGCGCAGAATGCTGAAACCCTGCACGATCCAATCAGCCTGCTCCTGTTCGGTATTGTCCATCGCAAAATCGAAGCCGGGCGGGAAGCCCTGGACGCCGAGGTTCTCCATCGATGGCCAGCCGAATTCAGTGACGCACATGGGCTTGTTCGTGCGCGCGCGATAGCCTTTGATCGTGCTCACAAACGACCAGGAGTGATCGGGGTTGTCGAACGGGCCGCGGAACTTCGCGGTCGGATCGTTGTAGCCCGCATTCCACTCTTTGTCGGGCGGAAAGTTGAAGCCATTCAGATGCACCCCGACGCAATCCACCAGTCCGGCCCCGCCGGCCGCCACGAATTGATCCATGTAGGCGAAGTCATCGGTGAATTGACCCGCCACCGTCGCGCCGACGGGCGACAGGGCGCCCATCACCAGGAGCATGTTCGGATCCTTCTCCCGAATCGCGGGACCCACGACCTTCAGGAAGTTCACATACTCAACCCCGGCAATGACGCCCCGGGGCGTCTGCCATTCGCGGTCCAGGTTCATCTCGTTCCAGACTTCGATCGCCTGGACGCAGCCCCGGTAGCGGGCAGTGATGCGCTTGAACAGCCGGGCGGCCTCATTGAAGTCATCGGGCGGTCCCGCGTTTCCGCCCTTGAAGGACGTGCGCAAATGGTTCGGGGCGTCGATCACACCGAACAGGATGTTCAGGCCCTTCTTGTTGGCATCGCCCACAAAGGCATCCAGGATCTGCCAGCGATAGGCGTCGATCTTGCCGCGTTCCGGCTCGTAGTCCTTCCAGCGAAACTGGGCCTTGGTCCAGGTCAGCTTGAGCTTCTCAGCCATCACGCTGTTCCACTGCCCGATATCGCCGACCGGCCAATTACTCTGGATGCCGTAGCCGAATTTCGCCGGCGCAACGCGCGGCGCAGGGCAGGAGAAGTCCTTGATCCCGGCGATCTGGCCATCCGGATCTGGCGGCCCGCCGGCAACCAGCGTCGGGACCGGTGCGGGCGCCACGGTTGCAGCCCCGGTCGGGGCCGGCTTGCCCGGAATCGCGGTCGCGACTGGGGCGACAAAGGTCACGCCGGGCGCGGGTGCCACAGGGGTGCCTCCTGAGCTCCCAGGCAGCGGCGTCAGGAGCTTGACCACCGGGGCGAAGGGCGTGGACGTGGGCGGCTTGACCCCCGAGCCCCCGGTCAGCGCCTGCAGGCCGACGATAAACAGGCCAACGCCGGCGATGAGCAGCACCGCCGAGGCGATGGCCCCCACCACAACACGCCGCGTTCGCATGCGCTGCTGGCGCTCCAGCTCCGGAGAGAATCGATATCGGCTCATGGCGTCTTTTTTTGGCCGTGCCTAGCGACCCATTACCCGTCGAATGGTGTCACAGGCCGGGCAGCTCCCGTTCGGGCGGAAGATGGAATACCCGACCTGGGGGTCGTTCCCATCGAAGTTGTGGAAGTTGGCGTTCCAGACGATGACCATCGTCACCTTGCCGCTGGCGCGGGCGCGCGACATGGCGTCGGCGATCCAATCCGCCTGGTTCTGCAGGGTGATGTTTCCGCCCCACTCGAACCCGGGGGGCATCGGCCGGCCCTGATCTTGCAGCGTAACGTAGCCCAGTTCGGTGAAGCAGATCGGCTTCTTGCCGCCAATCGCCGCGAAGGTGGTGTTCAGCGTGCCGTAGAAGTACCAGGAGTAGTGATCGCCGGTGGGGCCGCCGCTCGTCATCGAAGGCGGGTTCGGGCTGCCGTTGTAGTGGGCGCCCTGGCAATCCATGTAGGCCGTTCCGCCCGCGGCGGCGACGCCTTCGAGGAAGGGCTGATCGTTGCACCCCGCTGCGGTGCAGCTCCCGAAATAGCCGGTGGGCGCCGCCGCCCCGCCGACCACGATCGTATTCGGATTGGCGGCCTTGATGGCGATATAGGCCTCCCGCAGCATATTGGCATAGACCTGCGGGCTGACATTCGAGCCGCCGACCTCGCGATCGAGGTTGGGTTCGTTCCACACCTCAATCGCTTCGGCCCCCTGCCGGGCCAGACTTGCCAGGGCCGCCGCGAATTCCTTGTGATAGGCCAGGTTGCTGAACCGGCTGCGATCGCCGATCGCGCCCACGAGCAGCTTGATGCCGTTGCCGTTGAGTTGAGCCTTGAGCCCGGAGATATCCGGCGCGCCGCCGCCCATGACGATCTGCACCTTGGCCCAGGTCATCCCGATCCCGGCCATCTTGGGCAGATAGCCGCCCAGATTGTTGCTGGTATTCACGTGCGCGCCAATCCCAAATCCCGTCATCCCGCCGCCCACGGGTGGCGCGGCAGGAACGGCGGTCGGTTTTGGCGCGGCGGGGGCGGCCGTCGGCGCGGGGCCGGCCGGCGCGGCCGGGGCCGCGGGCGCCGCAGCAACGACCACCCGGGTTGGGGCCGGGGTCGGGCTCGGCGCGGGGGTCGGCGTGGGCGGCGCGGCGACTTCGACCGCAATGCTGCCCCGGCCAACCGACGACGCGCCCGATTCGATGGCGCTGGCGATCGTATAGGCGCCTGGCTTGTCCGGCACCGTCCATTCGAAGGTCGGATTGTCGAGGCTGGCCTTGGTCGGCAGCACCGAGCCGCCGGGCGTCTTGACCAGGAAGGCCACCGAGAGCCCGCCCGCGGTCGCTTCGGCCGGGACGTTCTTCTGGTAGGCGGCCAGCGCCGCGGCGACCGCGGGGTCGGCCGGGAGGGTCATCCCGCGCACGGTCACCCCGCGCAGGTTGAACGGCTGCAGGGCATTCAAACGCCGGCCCAGGGTCGAGGGCGTGCTCAGATAGACCACCGTGGCGGCTCCGGATGCGTCGGCCAGCGCGTAGCGATACGACTGGGTGGCCGCATCAAACTGAATCGCGCGCGGATCGATCCCGCCGCTGAGGCGAAACTTGACCTTGCTGCCGGCTTGCAGCGGCCCGGTCACGGCTTGTTCGGGCGAAAATGTGCCAAGCGGCGCCAGCGCGTCTTCCTGCGACATCGGGCTGACCTCGCCGGTAGCGCTCACGCGTTGGCTGCCCGCCGGCACGATGACCTGAAGTTTTGAGCGGTTGATCCGGGCCAGGGCCCAATCCATTAACGCTGGAAGTTGATCCTCTCCAAAAGCGGCCGGGTTGGCGCTGAGATCGAGTTTGACCGAGTCGGCGACGTCGGCCAGGGCCCGCGCGTCATAGCCTACGCTGTTCCACATCGTGGCCGGATCGACGCTGGCCGTGCGCTCGGGCGCCGGGATGACGATTGACAACGACTTGTTCTTGGCCTTGAGCGCTGCGCCCAGGCCGGTCACGAAGTTGGTGAAACCCGCGCTGCTGGCGGCGTCGACCCCGCGATAGTCGATCTCCACCCCGGCATACCCGCCGGTGTCGGCCAGCGAGGCCACATTTCGGACGTGCGCTTCGCGGGTGCCCTCGGTGGCGAGCATGTCGCGCAGCAAGGTCCGATTGATCTCGCCCTTGTCATTCCAGTTGCGCAAGGTCGGAATGGCCTTGGCGCCCGCAGCAGCGGCGGCGACCTGGCTGCGATCGCCGGTCAGCATGCCCGACTCGCCGAGATACAGCCCAAACGGATAGAGCTCGGTCGCGAATGAGGGCGCGGCGCCGCCCGGTCCGGGCGCGGCCTCGGCCCCCACGATCGGCACATTGGCCGCGACCTGGGCCAGCACGATGCTCTGGGGCACCCGGGCCACTTGCACGACGATGGAGCGGGTCAATTCCTCGACCCCGCCGCCGACCCAGCGCCAGGCCCGGGCGTTGCCGTCCCAGGAGTAGAGGTCGAGGGTGTCGGAGGCGGACAGATCGGCCGGCAAGGACAGCCTAACCGTCGCCGTCTTTGGGTCGGTGTTGCAGGTGGCGATGTTGTAGAAGGCGCTGACGGGTTTGATGGCCGCCGGCAATGCCGCAGCGGCGGCCTTGACGTCGGCATTCGAGGATCCGGCCGTGAACTCCGCCAGCGGGATCTTGTTGAGTTTGACCCCAAAGCGGCCATTCAAGGCGTCCGGTCGCACGCCGATGGTCAGCGCGTCGAGGGTGACGCTGGTGCGGG
>JAGOCU010000279.1 GCA_017998555.1 Thermoflexales bacterium | reverse complement strand
TAGAACTCGCCCGGGTGCACCCGGCTGGGCACCAGATACTCGCGCGCGCCTTCGGGGGTGCTCTTGAACAGGATCGGCGTCTCGATCTCAATGAAGCCGTTGCGATCCATGTAGTCGCGCATGTGCTTGATCAGCTTGTGGCGCAGGGTGAGGTTGCGGGCCATCCGCTCGCGGCGCAGGTCGAGATAGCGATACTTCAGGCGCAGGTTCTCATCCACATCCGTCCCGTCGGTATCAATCGGGAACGGCGGCACCTTGGCCGCGTTGTGGATGATGACCTTGGTCGCAAAAACTTCAACATCGCCGGTGGCCAGCTTCGGGTTGCGCATCTTCTCCGGGCGCAGTTTGACCGTGCCTTCGACCTCGATCACATACTCGGCCCGCAGACCCTCGACCGCCTTGAAGACCTCGGCCGGCACGCGCTGCGGGTCCAGGGTGATCTGGGTCATCCCATAGCGGTCGCGCAGATCGACGAAGATCAGCCCGCCAAAGTCGCGGCGGCGATGCACCCAGCCGGCCAGGATGACCGATTTGCCTTCGTCTGTGGCGCGCAGGGCGCCGGCGGTATGTGTTTTGCGCATGGCTGTTTCCGTCCTTGTTTGCTGCATCAAAAAAGGCCGCCTGTTTTGTCAGGCGGCCCTCAGTCTGCGTTTCCAGTTCGCGTTTCGCGAACGACTAAGCGGCGCCTGGGGAGGCCCCGTTATTGTCGTTATCGTTCGCGTTGTTGAAGCGCTTTTTCATGTCGAGGCTGGAATCATACACCAACGAGGTCTCGCGGCACCCGTTTTTCGACAAACGATAGCCCCGGCGGAGCCGGGGCTATCGTTTGTCGAAAAGAATCGCGCAGGCGTCTCTCAGACGATCTCGAGCACCCGCGGGCGCACCACGGGTTCGCCCTCCACCACGATGAGCTGCGTGTCCCAGCCGTCAATTTGGGTGACGACCTCGTGACCCGTCTCGGTCACGAGCACGGTATCTTCCGACTTGACCCCGGCGATGGACGGATTCCAGGCATAGGCCTGGTTCACCGCGACAACGGTGTTGGCGCCGGGCCGGCCGAGGATCTCGCGCGGCTCATAGCCGGCCAGCCCGCCCTGGTGGTGGAGCTGCCACTCATCCGGAAAACCTGCGGCGGTGTAGGCGTCGACGCCCTTCTTGAAGGCATCGGCCAGGGTTTGGCCGGGCTTGCTGCCGGCGATGTAGGCGGCGTCGACCCGCATGCAGGCATCCGCCTTGCGCTTGAGTTCGTCGGGCATCTTGCCGAAATGGACCAGCCGGGTGATCGAAGCGACCAGCCCTGACTTGCGCCCGCACAGAACCAGCATGGCGTATTTCTCCATCTGCTTGTTGGTCGGCAGCGGATGGCGAAACTCGAAGATGCGGTTGTCGGTGGCGATGAGGTTGACGATGGGCTGCACGCCCCGGGCGAAGGTCGCCCGATCGAGGCGCCCGGCGATCTCGAACTCGGTGTCGCCTGGGCGTACGCCCCGGATGGCCGAATCCATCGCCTCGCCGCACAGCCGGCCCAGTGCCCGAAAGCGCTCAGCCTCAACGCTCGTCAACGACGCCCGCAGCAGGGTGATCTCATTGGCGAGGTTGGCGGTGCCCGGCATCAGCCCATCAGAGCCCACTTCCAGCCCGGCGGTCAGCTCAGCCGCCAGATCCTTGGTTTCATACCAGCGCGAGGCGTGCAGCTTCCAGCCCTGGGCGGCCAACCCCTCCTCGCGCTCAAGGCGGGGCGCCTCGATGTTGTTGGTGACGATGTAGCGATCGGACAGGGTGACCACGGCCGCGGCCACACCCGTTGTCGACGCGGTGTTGATGTAGCTTGGCGCGCCGCAGGTGATCCAGGCAAAGCTGCTATTGCGTTGCAGGACGACGGCGTCCAGTTTCTTCTGGGCCATGAGCTCGCGCAGGCGGGCCAGCTTGATGTCAATTTCGTTCATGGGGATGGGTCTCCTCGCCGGCCTTCACCGGCGCGCGGGATCAGGCTGCGGCGCGGGCCGCTTTGGCCTGGCGCATGATCTCGCGGAGCTGCTCGATGTGCGAGTCGTCGTGGGCCAAACCGCCGATGAAACGGCCTTTGCAGTTGCGCTGGCCGGCGCCCGGGTAGGGCTCGACCAGGTTGTCGTAATGGGGGGAATCCGGCCACACGCCCAGCGAAGCCAGCCGCATGCGGCGGCTCTCTTCGAGCCGGGCCCGGCACTGGGCGATGGTCGTGACCATCTCCCAGTTCGTCTCATAGCGCGAGCGGCCATGATCGGGCACGCCACGGGCGAGCTCGGCGGCCAGGAAGGCGGCTTCCTCGGCCGAGGCCGTTGCATGGACGACGACGTGACCAAGCGTCCAACTGACGTTCTTCAGCGCTTCGCTCGAAGCGTACGGATCGGACGCGCCCGGATCTTTGGGCTGGAAGACGACATCGGCGTCGGTGGCATCCTCGATGATGCCCAGCATGGTGTCGACCATTTCGTTGGTCAGGCGGGCCAGGTCGGTTCGGCTGAGCGGGCGGGCCAGCTCGGCGATGGTGGTTTTCTTTTCGCGTACAGGGGTGAAGTCAAGCATGGAGTGATTATCGTGTATTGATCGATGTGGGGAGGGGTTCCTGAGCGCGATACCCCGTCCCGGCGCATGCCGGGACGGGGTATCGCGCTCAGGAATAATCACCTCGGAAACGCCACCGACCAGATCCAATCAATCAGCGCATGAACAGTTGCGGCGGCGGTGACCGCGCGCGCGCTCAGAAAGGCGCGGGCGTAGAAGACCCCGGCGATCGTAGCGAAAATGAAATACAGGCCGACCAGGGGCGGATTATCAAGATGCGACGCGCCGAAGATCAACGACGAGAGCGCGATGATGGCGATCGGCTTCCAACCCAGAGTGTGATTCAAGTAACGCAGAAGCATCCCGCGGAAGAGAATCTCCTCGGGCAGGGCAATTGAAAGATAGATCGTCACAAAGCGCAAGGCCGCGTCCTGCGGCGTCGGCGCGGACCAGTTGAAGGCGACAAAGCCGGTGATCAGGGCGAGGGGCAGGATGATGACAGCCGCCAGCGCCGTGTTGAGCGCGACGGATCCCGCTCCCTTGAGCGTCGGGGCAAAGCGCAGACCGAGACCCTCGAATTTGCCCGCAAGGGCCAGCGCGTAGAGAAAGACCGGCAGCACTGCCAGTTTGAAATACATCCCGCCATCCGCGGCCTGCATTGGGGGGAGGATGACGTTTGGCAGCGCGCCGAACTCGACCCCGTACCACAGCATCAGCGCCGCGCACAGCAATAGAAAGTTCAGACGCTCCTTCTGCGCCCGATTGGTCAGCGCGAGCAGCAACACGGGCAGCGCGAAGGCGCCCAGCCTGAGCGCGGCGTCGGTGGGGGTGAGCGCCTGCCCGCGGGCCAGGGCGAGGGTGAGCGGCGCGGCCACCGCGACCAGCCCGATGCCCGCATCCGAAGCGCGCAAGCGGGGGGTGTTGATGAGCGCCAGCGCTGGCGGCAGAAAGACAAAGATAAAGGCGGCCAGCGCGTCGGGAAGATCCACCGGCGCGGATGTCGCGCGGCTGACCGCGACGACGGGGACGAGCAACAGAAGCGGCAGGAGCGCCATCGTCAGTGGATGCGCCTGACCAGCCGCCCGCAGCGCCCGCGCCACGCCGTCGGTGCTGAGCAGAAGATAACCCGCGCCGATGATGCCAAAGATGAGCAGGACCGGCAGAATCTGCTCAAGAGGCTGGCGGCGCAGCGGTTCGGCCACCCCAACGAGAAGCGCCCCCCACAGCCCGAATCGGATCGCGGTGTCGAGCAGGCTGGTTACAAGGGGCGTGGGTGCAGGCGGGACAGCCGGCGCCTCGGGCGATGGGAGTTGCATGAAGCGGAACAGCACCTGCTTCCGAGGCGATATCCCCCGGCTTCGCCGGGGGATATCGCCTCGGAAGCAGGTGCGTCAGGTATCCCTAGCTAATCTTGCACAGGAAGTAGTTGACCTTCCACTTGTCGCCCTCTTTTTGGGTCTGGACGGTCAGTTCGCCATCGAC
>JAGOCU010000021.1:3705-15161 GCA_017998555.1 Thermoflexales bacterium | reverse complement strand
GAGACGGCATTCGATGTGGGCGCCGCATTGAAACAGGCCATTGCCGAAGCCGCCGAGGGCATCCGGTTTGAGCAGATGCTTACCCGCGAGCGCGCGCAAATGGGAACAACTGTCGTGGCAGCCGTCATTCGCGGCAGCCAGATCTGCATCGCGAATGTTGGCGACTCGCGCGCTTACCGCATGCGTGACGGCAACCTCGAAGTGCTGAGCCAGGATCACTCCTGGGTGGCGGAGCAGCAGCGGGCAGGCATCATCACCGCCGAGCAGGCCGCCGAGCACCCGCAGCGCAGCGCGCTCACCCGCGCGCTCGGTCACCCCATCAGCGCCGACGCTGATATCGCCTACTTCGACTGGAAGCCCGGCGATCGATTGATGTTGTGCTCGGATGGATTGTGGGAATCCGTGCAGGATGAACAAATCGCGCGGGCCATGCGCCAACCCGATATGAACGATTGCGCGCGCATGCTCGTGGCCGCAGCGAACGATGCGGGCGGGCCTGACAACATCACCGTGCTCGTCATTGGCGACGGTGTCTCTGATGGGGCCGGCACGGCAACATTTGCCAAGGTTGAAACGGTTGCGCCTACGGTCAAACTTCCTCCGGTGTCGTCGAGCGCGGGTGCCGCGGCGGCGACGCAGGGGATTCCGGTCATGGCGGCGGCAGCGCCGGTGCCCGTCGAAGTCGTCACACCCAAGCCTGGCCTCCTGTCGCGGCTTGCGTTGCCCGTTGCCGGTCTGGTGGGCGTCTGTCTGTGCCTGGCCCTGCTTGGCGCGCTCGCGGCGTTTGCGACCAGCGGGGGCCTGATGCCGGCGAATCCGCCGGCGCCAACCCGGGAGCCGACCCGCGCCGGCGCGAACCCCGTCGCGACGGCCGTCCCCCCCACGGTCGCGGTGACACCCGCGTCGACCCGCCCGGCCGCGACGGCTACGCCGATTCCTGCAGCTGCCGCGACCGCGACCACGGGCGCGCCATTGGGCCCGTCGCTGGCGCCGTCGCCGACGGTGAGCGCTGCTTCGGTCGTCACGCCCGGATCGATCCAGATTCTTCCGCAGATCAGCGTTGGAACAACGGGCACCGCGGCGCTATCTGGCACGGTTGTTCCGAGCGGCACGCTGGCGGGTTCTCCAACGGTGACACGCAACCTTGGTCTGGCGAACACGCCCGGCGTCTCAGGGACGGTTCCGTTGACGTCCACCGCGGGGATTTCCCCGACGGGGCCGACGACACCCACGGCCGCCGTCACGGGCACGGGGACTGTCCCGAGCGTGACGGTCCTGACCTTCCCCAGCATCAGTGTCAACGGCAACCTCGGAGCGTTGCTTGACGGGGCGAAAGCCTGCGCGGGCCTGAGCGATGGCGCCTGCGCCACAAATGAGGTCAGTTACGCGCGTGGCATTCGGCGCATCTATGTGGCCTGGAAGAACCCGCTCCCAATCGGCACAGCGGTGCGCGTCGAATGGCTGCTCAATGGTAAAGTGCGCGCCGAAGCCGGAGACAAGTGCGTGGTCACCGAATCTGGCTGTAATTCGTACGTTACGCGCACGACAGCCATGCTGAGCTATGTGACGCCGATCCCGGCCGGCGCCTGGACCTACCGTATCTTTGCCGCTGATCAGGCCGTCGCCCAGGGCAACATCACCATTCGTTAACGAATACACCGCACCTCCGATGACACCCAAGACGCTTTCCCGACGACCCGTCTCAAACCAGCCCAACGGCGCGCTTGGCCTGGCCTGGGGCAAGCACTCGCATCAGGGTCCCCGGGCCGAGAATCAGGATGCCGTCATTGTGGTCGGCCCGCGCGATCCGCAGATCGCGCGCAAGGGCGTGCTGATGATCGTCTGCGATGGGGTGGGTGGCGCCCAGGGTGGCCGCCGAGCCTCGGAGATCGCCTCGACCGTCGCCTATCAGACGTTCTATGCGGATCCCAGTCCCGATCCGCGTGTATCCATTGAGAATGCCATCCGCAAGGCGAATGCTGCGGTGAAGGAGGAGGCCGCCCGCAATCCGGCAATCGCATCCATGGCGACGACGATTGTGGTGACGGTCGTGGTCGGGAATACCCTGTACGTCGGGCATGTTGGCGACAGCCGAGCGTATCTTTTCCATGCCGATGGCCGCAATGAGCGGATTACCCGAGACCACAGCTGGGTGCACGAGCAAGTCGAGCGGGGCGTTCTGACCGAGGCCCAGGCAAAGGAAAACCCGATGCGGAGTGTGATCACCCGCTCGCTTGGGGCCGCGTCCAACAACGCGTCCGAGCAGCGTCAGTTCACGCTTGCGCCGGGCGACACCGTGTTGGTGTGCACCGATGGCCTGCACGGCGTGGTGTCCGATGAGCAGATGCGGACCATCTTGAAGCGGACGCCTCAGCCACAGCGAGCCGCCGAGGTGCTGGTTGAGACCGGTCTCGCCAACAAGACCACCGACAACACCACAGCCGCCGTGCTCATGGCCTCGGCCCCGCTTCAGACAAAGAGCAGCGCGCCGATCGGGCTCTTGTTTGGGCTTGGCGCCGTGGCGCTGGCGATTGCGCTCGGCGCCGTCCTCGTGCTTGGACGGCCCTCTGGCGGTGGCGGCGATCCGGGCCAGGTCGCGACCCCCACCTCACCCTTGATTGCGCTCCCGACCCCGAAAGGAACGGGTGGCACATCGGTGTTGATCGGCGGAGATGCCACGGTCGCACCGACGATCGTGTTGGATCCCGGGAAGCCCACGTCGACGCTCTCACCCGATTTGCCAACCCCGACGCCCGTGCCGACGCGCGCCCCGGCCACTGCCACGCCGATCGCGGCCACCGCGACGCCGGTTCCGGCGCAACCGACGCCAACCCCGGTCAACACTCAGGGCGGTCCTCAGCCGACCAGCCCGCCGGCGCAACCAACGGCAACAAGCTCGGCTGGTCAGACGCCGACCAGCCCGCCGCCGACCAGCCCGCCACCGACGAGTCCGCCGCCGACCAGCCCGCCACCGACGAGTCCGCCACCGACCAGTCCGCCGCCGACCAGCCCGCCGCCGACGAATCCGCCGCCGACGAATCCACCGCCGCCACCCTAGAGGCCGTCACTAGCGAGATGTTCCTCAAAATGGGATTTGCATGGCTCACCGACTGACGCTGGTCTGCCTCTTCGCCGTCGTACTTTGTTCGTGCGCGCTGAAGGGACCTGAAAGCGGATCGGTTGCCAGTCGCGGGCAGTCTCCGCAGCTTCAATTCCTGCCGCTTGTGTCGAACAGCGCGCCAATCAGGCGCTTTTTGCCCGCTGTCAGGGCCGCGTCTCCGCGTCGGAACTACTTCCCTCGCATACAGGCGTATGCGCCGCAATGCCTTGTCTATGGCCCTGACTGTGGCGAGCCCAACAATGCGATACAGACCGCGGTTCGATTGGTCGACTTCGGCAGGCCGTACTATGGCACGGTCTACACCCTGACCTCGGATATCTCAGACTATTTCGCTGTCTGGCTTGCGGCCGGTCGCGCATACACATTCACGCTCAGCGGCGGTATCACCGAGAACTTGCCGTTTGGCAACTCGGGCGATCTCGATTTGTATGTCTATGACGGCATCCCCAGCGAAGTCGGCCGATCGAACTTCACCGGGCAGGCCGCGGAGTCGGTGCGTTTTACGCCCGCTGCGGCGGGGATGTACTATGTCCGGGTATATGGCTATCGGACGCCGTTGGGACCCGTGGCCTACCGGCTGGAAGCGCGGGGTGGACCATGACCCTTGGATACCCAACGATGATTGAGCCCTACACGCCATGTTGACAACACCTTTCGTCAAGCAAGCCATCCGGTCCCTGGGCGCCTTTGCGCTGCTTCTGGCCCTTATGCTCATCGTTCGCGGGTCGCCCGCGCCCGTCGCGGCTGACCTTGGCGTTCCGCCCCATCTTGGCAACGGCGAGGCCGCTCAGGCCCTTGTTCCGGCAGGTTCCCAGGCGATATGCGAAGTCCGTGACACTGTTTCGGCGTCCCCAAACGTCAGCATTCCCGATCACTCCAACGTCGGCGTGTGCGCCAATTTTCCGGTGATTGCCGCGGGAACCGTGCAGTCGGCCATGCTCGCGCTGTCCGCCGACCACACGTATGTCGGCGATCTCCAATTCGCGCTGGTGTCGCCGGCTGGAATCACATTGACGATGCTGAACCGGCCCGGCCGACCGCTTTCTGACCCCAATGGAAGCACTTCTGACCTCCAGGCGTCGAGCCCGATCACGTTTCGAGATGGCGGGCTGTATGACGCCGAAACAATGGGCACGGGCGATCCGGGGGTCGTTTGCCTCGACGACGGCCGATGCGACTATCGGCCCAATCCGGATGGCGCCGGAATCACCACGACCTTCTCCGGATTTGGCGCCGGGATCGCCGGCGGCGTCTGGCGCATCTGCGCCTACGACCTTGCGGCCGGCGACAGCGGTACCCTGATCAGCGCCACGTTGATCGTGTCCAGGACATACACCTGTGGCGTCTCGACTGACACACCGACTCCGACCGGGACCGCATCTCCAACCCCGGCACCAACGAATACGCCAACCCCGACATCAACGAACACGCCGAGCCCATCGGCCACGTCAACGCACACACCGATTGCGGGCCCAACGGATACCCCGACCCAAACTCCGACGCCTACCCGCACCCCGACCCAGACTCCGACTCCTACCCGCACGCCGACCCATACCCCGACTCATACCCGCACCCCGACCGCGACACCGTCGAACACGCCAACTGCAACGCCAACGCCATCCGTCCGATTCGCCTACCTGCCAATCGTGTTGCGAGGGCCACTCTGCCAATCCTTTGGCGAAGACTGCCAGGAAGTGAATGACGCGTTTGCGACAGCCGGACGAATCGACGAAAAGAACCGGCCCTACTTTGGAACGATCATCTCGAGTACGGGTTTGATCGATGTGCGTGACTACTTCAAAGTTGCCCTTGTTCTGGGCACGCGCTATACCTTCACCTTGTCGGGGGGCTTGGCCCCCGGAGCAAGTTTCACCGCGCCAAACGACCTGGATCTCTACGTTTTGTCGCCTCTGCCCACGCCAGGTTACGTCGCCTCTTCTCCCTACAACTGCCAATGCGCCGAGGCAACGACCTACACGCCCACCGTTTCAGGCGATTACTTTGTTTTTGTATATGGCGTCAAGGCGCCAGCGCTTGTTCCCTATCGGCTTGAGGTACGAGATCAGCCCTGACCCGCCATCCTGAGAGGGCTCCGAATATCGCTGAGCGGTTCCGTCAACGGCAGACGGCGGGTTGTTCGGTTTGCGCAGCGCCTGACCTCACGAACGTGTCAACTCGATGGCCATTCTGTGGCACAATCGAACATGATGCTGCAAGAGCGATTCGGACCGTATACGCTGATTGATCGCATCGGCCAGGGCGGCCAGAGTACGGTGTTTCGCGCGCTCGACCCGCAGGGTCGAACGGTCTGCCTCAAGGTTCTCAACAAGAACTTGCTGGGCAGCGCGGATCAGCGCCGCCGATTTCTCCTGGAACCACGGCAGCAACCACTCCATCCCAATATTGTCCGCATCATTGATCCGGGCGGTGAGTGCCCGGCGGATCGGGCCGGGGAGTTCAGTGACGGTCACAGCGTGCCGTATTTTGCGACGGAGTTCATTGAAGGCCGCTCGCTCCAGCAGATGATGCGGGATCCCAACGGCAATCCGGTACGGATTTCCCCGCGCGATTTGTATCCGATCCTGCGAGATATTGGGGCCGCCCTGGATGCCGTCCATCAGCGCGGCATCATTCATCGCGACATCAAGCCGGGCAATATCCTGTTGCGGGCGGTGGACCGCCGCGCGTATCTCGCTGACTTCGGTATCGCCAAGTCAGCCGTCACCGGCAACATGACGATGACGACGACCAATCGGCCCGGTTCAGCGACCTACATGGCGCCCGAGCAGGCCGATGTTCGGCTGGGCGGAATGGGCCCGGCAAGCGATGTGTATTCGCTGGGCGTCACAGCGTATGAGGCTCTGACCGGGCGACCGCCGTTTGTGGCGCAGATCGATGTGGCCGTGATGTACAAGCACATCAATGAGTTGCCCGCCGAGATCAGCCTTGTTGCGCCCGATGTGCCGCGTCCGATCGCAGCCGTGGTGATGCGCGCGCTGAACAAAAAGCCCGGCGAGCGCTATCCCAACGCCGGGGCCTTTGCGAATGCCTATTTTGAGGCGTTGACCCGTTCCGCGACGCTGACGGCGGCTGCGCCGCCCGCCCGTCCCGTCCCGGCGCCCACGGGGCGACCCGGTTGGGTGTTGCCATTGATTGCGCTGGGCGGGCTTGTTGCCTTTGGCGCCATTGCGCTCGCGCTACTCGGCGGCTTGCGCCCACCGGAGGGCGTCCCAGCGACCTCAACCGTTGTTGGTCAAACGACTCCCCGTGTCACGCAGTCGGCGGCAGTGACGGGTGCGCCCACACCGATTTCCGGCAATTCGCTCACGCCCACAACGGCGAGCGCCGGCCCGACTCAGGCCGTCGCGACATCGACCCTCGATCCGTATCTGCCCATCGCGACCTCAACGCTGGCGCCCGACATTGTTGGCACCCCGCGTCCATCGCCTGGCCCAACCGCGGCGTCGACCGTAACCCCGAGCGCCACGGTGGCGTCCATCGGCCAGGCGCCCAAGCTGGATGCGCTTGGGCGCGGCGGATACGAGGAGTGGGGGCGCCCCCCGTCTGCCGCGCGTTGCGATGACATTCGGAACGATCGCGGTCTGGGGTTTCGGTTCAAGATCACGGTGCGCCTCACCAATCCGGGCGGGTCAACCCTGGATGGGCTCTCCGCGCGTTTCCTTGATGTGAACGGCCAACCCGTAACGGCTTGCCTGGACGGTATCGGACCGTCGAGTGTGCCGGCGATCTCCGCGGGACAGGCGCGCGATTTCATTGTCCTGGCGTATCTTCAAACGAAATCAATCAAACGACTGGTCATCGATGGTCCGGGTGGCAACGACGCCGAGTTGTGCTACAACGGCGAGGAACCGGTTGCTTGCCGCTGAGGCGAACCCATCGCACTGCTACGACTGATCTGGAGCTTACATGCGCAATCCTGGAAAAACTCTCACAATGACCCTGGCGCTGGCGCTGGCGGTTGCTGCGCCGCTGGCGGTCGAGGCCCAGGCGACCGCCACAAAACTCGTGCGTTTGCACGATGTCAGCGGCGGCTCCGTTCAGGCGCCGGAGGCGCTGTTCCCCGAGTTCCGTTTGCGCGCCCAGTTCTCGATGCTCGAGCCCAACGGCGCCATCGTCAATCAGGACATCGAGAAGACCTCGCTCAAGTTTGTCAATCAGGTGTTCGCGGGCACGGCGGGCAAACTGACGGGCGACTGGTCGGTATCGCTGCTGGTCGACACCAGCCAGACCATGGCATCAGGCAATGGCGCCGCTGATTTCAAGAAGGCGACGGATGCCTTGAGCAAGCAGATCGATCGGGCGGGTGATAGCGCTTTCTTGTCCCTGATCACCTTCGACGATTCGCCCCGCATCGTCCAGGATCTGGCCAAGGACAGGGAAGAGCTCAAAAAGAAGCTCACCACCGGCATTTTCGCCAAGGGGTCGGGCAAATCGTGCTTGAATCAGGGTTTGTTTGAGGCTGTCCGGCGGGTCAAGGACCTGCCTACCCGGCGGGCGGTATTTGTCCTCACGGCCAGCCAGGACACCTGCGAAACGCCCTCGGCTCAGAGCGTCATCGACCTCGCCCGCCAGAACAAGGTGCAGATCTATGCGGTCGGACTGGATGGCTACACGATCAGCAAGGCGGCCCTCGAGCGCTTCACCGAGCCCACGGGCGGACTGGCCCTGATGACGAACGCCGGCGAAGCGATCATCACCATCGGTAATCAGATGTCACTGCTGGCGAATCAATGGGAGACCGCCTACGCCTTCTTCCCGGCCAAAGGCGCTCAGACCGCCGAGATGAATCTCACCCTCAAGGATGGCTCGCTCGTCTCTCGTACCCTCTCGTTCGAGGTCGATCGCGATTACTTCCCGCCGCCCAAGATCGCCCTGAAGGGCGAGGTGCAGACCCTGAGCGCGGGCCTGGTATTCAACCTCGACATCACCACAAAAGACAAGATCAAGCGGGTCGAGACGCGCGTCACGAACAAACGCACGGCCGCCGAGGTCTATCGCGAATCGCTGACCGATTTTGCCCCGTCAAATACGATCAAGCCGGCCAAACTCGAAAACGGGCTTGAGTACATCCTCACCGTGATCGCGTTTGACGATCAGAACCGGCCGATCTCCACTGACCAGCGCGAGTTTGCATTCAAACCGCCGGAATTCGTGCTCGCGATCGAGCGGGTTGAACCGCCGACGTTCATCGGCACAAGTCCGGCCGCCTCCAGTTTTTCGGTGACCGTCCGGGCCAGCAATCCCCAGGCTGTCACACGCTATCAGCTATACCTCGAAAACACGAATGCAAACAACGCAGTGATCGTGGCGAGCGAAGTCTTTCTGCAATCAGACAGCCCGCTGCTGATTCCAACCAAGGATCTGACGCCGGGTACGTACGTTGTGCGGGTCAGGGCCTTTGCGTCAGATCAGGCCCTGGGCGGAGAAGCCGCCCGCTCCGCGCCGGTGGCTTTCGCGCCTCCTTCGGGCATGGACATCTTCATGCGTCAGGCCCGCGACAACCCCATCCTGTTGATCGGTCTGCTGGGGGCCGTGCTCCTGGCCGTGGTGGTGCTGGTCACGGTGAACCTGATGGCCCGCAACCGAAGCCTGCGCGCGGAAAAGGTGGTGGAGGCCGCCCTGCCGGTCAACCCGCGCCGATCCGCGCCCGTGTCGGCGGAGCCGCAAGTGGCGGCCGTGCCCCAGTTCGCGCCGCCGCCGCCGGCTGGCTATCCGCCGCCGCAATCGGCATATGCCGCGGCGCCCCCAGCGATGCCATCCGCCCCGCCGATGTCACAGCAGGTGCGCGCCGGTGGCCAGCCGACCGCCATCCTCACCTTGAAGAATGCGGCGACGGGGTGGGAGGGCCGGATCTCGCAGGCCAGCTACACGGTCGGGCGCGCCGCGGACAACAATGGCGTCCTTCCGGTAGACGGGACTTCAGGCGTGTCGAGCCGCCACCTGCTGATCACGCACGATCAGGCGGGCTGGCACATCACGGATTTGAGCCGGAATGGCACGACAATCAACGGCCAGCGCATTCCGCCCAATCAGGCCGTGCCGCTTCCGAATGGCGTTGTGCTGGGGTTGGGTCCGACCATCAAGGTCGAATTCAGGTCACTTTCGTGAGGGGCGGGGGTTTCCCGATGCTTTCGGGAACCATTTCCCGGCGCGCCTTGTTTCGCCGGGAAGGCAGCAGCGCTATAGTAACCGGAGCACATCAGCGCGTCTTCGCGCAATTGGACTGTTGAGAGGCGGAAGTCACCCGCGCCGTTCTGAGCGCGACATGGAGGGAGCACAATCGCTATGCCAGCTAATCGCATTCGAGCCGACTACGACGAACTCATGAAACTGGCCGGGAAGTGGAATCAGGAGGCGCAGAGTTGCGCCACCATGCTTCAGTCACTCCGGCAGGTAATGGAAACACTGCAAGGCGGCGACTGGGTTGGTCCCGGCGCAAGCGCGTTCTACGCCGAAATGAACGGCATCATCATCCCGGCTTTGCGCCGGCTGATCGCGGCGCTTGAGCAGGCCGCCCAGTGCTGCCGGCAATTGGCGGAGCTCTTCAAGCGGGCCGAAGACGAAGCGGCGGCCCAGCTGAAGAAGCAGCAGGGCGGTGGTGGCGGTGGCGGCGGCGGAGCGCCCCCGCCCGCGGGCTCGCCGAGTGGCGACGATAGCGACACCGAGACGGGCGAGACCGGTGGCGGCGGCGGTGGCGGCGCGGACAACACAGGCAGTGGCGGCGGCGGCGCCGCGCGCGGTGGCGCGGGCGCGCCCGAAGCCGCGGCCGTAGGGGGCGACAGCAACCCGCTCACAAGCCGAAATCCGAGCGAGCTCTTCAAGGACGATTACATGAAGGGCCTGATCGGATCAAAGTACGAAGGCGCGGATAGCTCCAAACTGAACAATGCGATGGAGACGCTCGCCACGAATCCGACGGGCGCGAAGCTGGAATCGACCCTGCGCGATATCGCCGATGCCCGTGGCAAGCCGTACGAGAGCATTCGGGCCGATTACGACAAGTTCCAGCAGGTACGCCAGCAGGCGATCGATACCGCCAAGGCAAAGGGGATCGATCCGCCGGAGCAGCTCAACTTCGCTCACCCGAATTTCGCGGGCTCGACCAGCCAGTTGCGCTTCGGCCAGGTGGTTGGCGATGCCTTTGGGATCGACCCGGTGTTTGGCGCGATGCTGAGCCCAACCGGGGGTCTGGTCGGTCCGGGCAACGCCGCTTTTGACGCGGGCGAATCGCCAGTCGGCTATCACGGCGTTGTGCATGATGCGGCCGGCTATCTCAAGAACTTCCACGATACCGGCCCCGGTTATGACTACCTCGGGCGCGAAGGGCGAGACACGACCAGCCCGTTGTCGGGCCAGCGCGAAGGAATCGCCTACTGGCGCGACACCATGGGCGGCACCAACCCCGGCAGCGCTTTCAGCGAGTATCTGATGCGCGGTGTTGTGGGGGGTGTCGACCTTGGCAGTCGCGCGCTGGACACACTCAAGAGCGTGTTCTAATCGAGGACGTTACGGCATCCGTCGCGCAGCCCGCGGCGGATGTTTGGCGTTGGTTGTAGACATCGGGAGGAATCATGGATGGCGCTAAGCTCGAAGCAGCCGAATTGGCCTATCTTTTGGTCACCGTCCGCGCGCGCGGACTCGTAGGCGTTGAGGATCCGAGGCTTTTTCCCGAGTCGCAGGTCGACAAGGACAGCACGTTTGCGACGGGTCTCAAGCTCTTAAAGGAGCATCAATGGCTCAAGCCGGGACCCAACGGCAGCCTGCGCATGGATGACGCGCTCCTGTATCTTGTTGCTGTCGCCGCCGAGCCTGAGTTCGTCATTTTCACCATTCGCGAGCGGAAAGGCAACGAGCGCCAGCTTGTTCTGCACTATCTCGCTGGCCCCGCTGTCGTGGAATTGGCCGCCGCGCCCGACGGCACCTACCGGTTGGGTGTGATCGCGGATCGCCCGGCCCTGGCGAAGCGGATTGCCGAGATGCTGGCCATCGATCCCGCCAGCCAGCCCGCCAATGTCGAGTTCACCATCGGAGGACCGATCATCGGCGCGGTGAAGGGTCTGGTCGCCGAAGGCAAGGGCGAGCAGGCCGCCGCGACGCTCAAGTCGTTTGGGGTGAACGGGTCGAATGGCGACGCCATGATCAAGGCCCTGCAGGCGCCCGACACCAACGGCCAGTTTGTCGTCACGCATTTGATCAACGGGCAGGTCGAAGACGGCCGCCGGGCATCGATCTTTGGCAAGGAAGGCCGCGCCTGGATGATGAATCGGGTGGATGCAGAGTCGACGGCGGTGCGCGTTCAGACCGTTGGGCCGGA
>JAGOCU010000021.1:0-3605 GCA_017998555.1 Thermoflexales bacterium | reverse complement strand
ACGACGATTCCACCCCGCATCTACATCGTCAACGGCATCAACAACCGGCGCGGGGATGCGCCGGAGGACGTCCTGAACCCCTCCGACAGCATGGTGAAACTGCGCGCCTATTTGATTCGGAATGGATGTGACCCGGAGCAGGTCGTCGTTACCGCGCCGGTTTTCAATACCAATCTGCACGCCACCCAACTTGCGAGCACCCGATTCTCGCCGCCTTCACAACAACCCGCCAATTGGCTGATCAACACATTTGCCCATGCCGTCAACACGATAACCGGGGCGGCGCTCGACGCCGCAAATACGGTACTTGGAGTGGGGCAGGTCGCAGAAGAATACGCCACAGGTGGGGCGTCGCAGACCCAAAGGATCGATCGTTTTGTCCACGCCGACCTGGCCGGACATCCATTGTTGCCCGGCCAGGGCATTGTGCTTCTCGGCCACAGCGGGGGAGCAGTGATCGCCGCCAATCTGGCGCCGCGGCTTGAGGGAGAACCCGTGACGCGTCAGGGCGGCGAGCCGACCGCGCTGGATGTGCTGGGGGTTGCCACGCTTGGCGCGCCGCTGGTCAACTATGACGCGGCCAGCCAGGTCGCGCCGGTGGTTATGCTCAGGCACGCCGACGATCTATTTGGACTGCCGATGCTGCGCTCGGACGAGGTTCGGTCTGGTGTTGCGGGAGCGCTGATCGCATTGGGCACAGGCCCTGCCAAGCTTGGGCGTATCGGCGCCTTTGTCGGTTTTGACCTGTACGCCCGAAACGCTGGCGCAAGCGCCGTGGTTGATATGACCTATGACCCCGGTCCTGACGGTCCGCATCGCTCGTACTGGCAGGACAGCAGCACGGTCTATCAGGCGCTATTTGGCGGCCTTGGCCTTGGTGCCACTCCGAAATAGTCGGGCGAAATCACAATTCCCGCGCAAAGCGCCGGAATTGTGATTTCGCCCCGGATTTAGTGCGTATGTCCTGCGTGCAGCAAGGCCACCTGCAGCCAGTAGCCCCAATCAAAGGCGTCGGCGACCTGGCTGGGCGCGGTGTTGCGTACCGGCGGCGTATCAGCTTTCAGGGTCGCCCTGAAGAATGTCGTGATTTCAGCCCAGGCCTGGCCGGATGGGCCGCCTTTGCGGATCTCCTCAATGCTGCCCACAAAGGCGTGCGGCTGGCCGGGATAAATCGAGATCTTGGAGGGCACTCCGGCTGCCTTCAGACCCCGCTCGAAAGCGCGCACACCTTCAAGCGGGATTGAGGTGTCGGCTTCGCCAAAGATCCCTAGGACTGAGCCGGACAATGACTTCAGCCGCTGCGGATCGGTGACGACCTGGCCATACAGGACGATGGTGGCGGCGAGTTTGCCATTCCCAAGGCTATAGCGAAGTGAGTTGGCGCCGCCGGCACAGAAACCCATGATCCCAACCCGATCGACCAGCACGTCGGGCTGGCTGGAGGCCCAGGCATACACGGCGTCGAGATCGGCGTCGATCTGAGCAGGGGGATTGCTGATGACCTGGAAAATGGCGCGCGGCACCAACCCGGTCGCGCTGCCGCGATAGACATCCGGGGCGATGACGATGTAGCCCTCATCCGCCAGGGCGCGCGCTTTGCCGGTCATCTCCGGGGTCAGTCCCCAGAACTCATGAAGCATGATGACCGCCGGGTACTTCCCGGGCGCGGTCGGTCGCGCCACGAACGCCCGGACTTCCGGTCCGCGGGCGTTCGGGATGCGCTGATTGGTGATGGCATCCAGCCGGCCCGGCCCAAAAAGACCGTCCACGAGGACCATTCCGACGAGCAACAAGATGAGCGCTGCGACGATTCCGCCTGCAATCAAGGCGATCCGACCGAGTTTTCGTTTCATAGACTTCCTCCAGAACGGACGGCACTCTACCTGACCGAAGGCCGACGAGGCTGGCCCTGAGGGAATCGTGAATGTTGGCGCTTGCCCGCCGTCTGCGGCCGTTTACAGGAGAAGGTCGGTCGCGGAACACCTGACTTTGCAGGCGCGATGGCCTGCGCCGACTTCTGGTTGCGCTTCTGGCGGTCCCGGCTACACTAACGAATGGCTGACACAAACACGATTCAGAACCCTGATTTCTTGGGTCGCGCCAACAACGATTCGCGACAATCTGTGGTAAAACAATTCTGACATGGCAGACAACACACCTCGCGCCGGCAGGTCGTCGCGCGCAGTTTCCCTGTTTCGAATCTCCGCGTTGGCCGCGTTGCTGGCAACCCTGGCGGGCACCGCCCAGCCGCTTCCAGCTCAGTCGCCGGCGACCTATTTTGTCGACGACGTCGATGCGACGAAGTTTCCCAACGTGACGTTTCGTCTGCGCGCGGTCGACCTGAACAACAAGGTCCTGACCGGGCTGACGAATGCGAATGTCCCCGTTTTCGAAAACGGCAAGCAGGTGCCGACGACCAATGTCACCGTGACGCCGCGCGATGACGGCCCGATGACGATCTTCTTCGTCGTCGACCAGGGCGCCAACGCCGTATACAACAACTTCAGCGCCTTCAGCCTCGGCGCGATGCGCAAAGTCATGAGCCGGCTCATCGACGGCGGCTTCTTTCGCGATGGGCGCGATCAGGTCAAAGTGCTTGTGCGCGAAAACATTCCGGTCAACAACGATCGGACCGTGCCGCGACAGGACCTGACGACCAAGGCCAGCGAATTCTCCAACTTCGTCTCGATCTATCAGTTTGAGAACAGCAAGGGCGGGTTAACCAAGGGACTTGACGCGGCCTCGGTCGCGATCAAGGAAATCGGGGATGCCATCCCGGAAGTCGGCCGGCAGCCGGCCGCCATCGTCTTCATCACCAACTACATCGAGGATCCACCCCTGGCCACTGCGACCAGCTTCGCCACGAATCTGGCCGCCCAGGCGAAAGACAAGTTCATCAGCATTTACGCGCTTCAGACAAATGCGCAGCAGTTCAACAAGCCGCCCCTTGAAGTCATGGCGGTCGGCTCGTTTGGGAAATACGCGTCGATCTCGAGCAACACGGTTGAGACCGTCGTCGACGACGTGTATCGGACGATCGCCGCGCAGCGACTGGCCTACTCGGTGAGTTACGTCTCGACCTCCGGAGACACCACGGCGCGCACGATCACCATCGGCGGGCCGGAAAAGCCGAATGCGGGCCGCACCGGCACGTTCACGGCCAAGCCGCAGTCCGCGGTGCTTCGTCTGGATGGTCTGCCGACCGCGGTCGTGCGCCGCGAGGCCCGCCCGGGTTCGTCCCAGTCGAACCCGCAATATGATCCCCTGACGCTCAAGGTGTCCGCGTCGATTACCTACACCGATGGACTGATCCGGCCGTTGGTTGAGGCGCGCCTGCTGGTCAACAATGTCGTCAAGAGCACACAGACCCAGTTTCAACCGGGCGCGTCAAAGGTCGACTTCACGGTTGACCTCTCCGACATCACAACGCCCGGGACAAACAACGTCACGATCGGGGTGCGGATCAAGGACTCGCTGGGGATTGAAGCCTCCAACCAGGATCGCATGGTGATCGAAGTGCTGCGCCCGCCCGAGCCCTCGCCCACGCCGACACCGCCGCCCAAGGGCTTGCTCGAAAGCGATGCGGGCATCGTCGCGTTGATGGC
>JAGOCU010000278.1 GCA_017998555.1 Thermoflexales bacterium | reverse complement strand
GGTCAGCCTGACGCGTTGTTGCTGATGACCGGGGCAGCGAACGCCGAAAAGGTCGGGCGCTGGCTGCGCAAATACGTCTTCTTCAATGACGATGTTCAGGTCGCCGTCGTCGATGCGGCCGGCGCGCAGGGCATGTTTGAGGTTGAAGTGGGACCGTTGGGCGGCATTCCCTGGCTGCCCCAGGGTTGGCTGCTTCTCGCGCCCGATGGCGCGGAAGGCGTGGTCGAGGATGGAAGCGCGTTCGAGGCCTATCGCATCTCACGCGGATGGCCGCGCCATCCCAACGAGATCAGCGAGGACTACATCCCACTCGAGGCCGGCCTGCGCGCCGCGGTCAGCTTCAGCAAGGGTTGCTACATCGGGCAGGAGATCATCGCCCGGATGGATTCGCGCGGCCAGATGGCCAAGCGCCTGATGCGGCTGCGCATCGAGGGCCCAGCCGTCGCGGGGGAGGCGCTGCTGGCCGAGGGCGTAGCTGCTGGCACCCTCACTTCGATCGCCGGCGCGGACGCGCTTGGTTTTGTGCGCTCGGTCCATGCGGCGCCCGGGACGACCTTGAAGACCGCTGAAGGGTCAGGTGTGACGATTGTCGAAAACGCTGGTCTGTGAGTTCTGCATTCCGTTCAGTTCTATACTCTCCCCATGACCAAGTCCATCGGCATTCTTACCGCCGGAGGCGACAGCCCCGGCCTCAACGCGGCGATCCGCGGGGTGGGCAAGGCCGCCATCAATCTCCATGGCTGGAACGTGCTCGGTTTTCAAAATGGTTTTCGCGGGCTGTTGGACAACCGGTTCATCCACCTGGACAGCGTGGCTTTGGCCGGCATCCTGACCCAGGGCGGCACGATCCTTGGGACCAGCCGGGACAAGCCGAACAAGATGCTGGTGGGTGGCAAGATCATGGACATGACCGATGCCATGGTCGAGACGTATCACAAGAATCGGCTCGATGCCCTGGTCTGCCTGGGCGGCGGCGGGACGGCCAAAAACGCCTGGACGTTGGCCAAGAAGGGCCTCAACGTCATCACCCTGCCCAAGACCATCGACAACGATTTGACGGGCACCGACGTGTCGTTCGGGTTCGACACCGCGCTTGGGATTGCCACCGAGGCCATCGACCGGCTGCACAGCACCGCCCACAGCCACCACCGGATCATCGTGGTGGAGACCATGGGTCACAATACGGGCTGGTTGGCCCTGGCGGCCGGCACGGCAGGCGGCGCGGATGTCATCCTGATCCCCGAGATTCCGTATGACATTCAGGCCGTGGCCGAGGCGATCCGTATGCGGAGCCGCAAGGGCCGGCACTTCAGCATCGTGGCCGTCTCGGAAGGCGCCATGCCGCAGACACTGGCCGCAGAGTTGGCGCGGGCGGAAGCCAGGTTGGCCAAAGCAAAAAGCCCGGTCACCCGCAAGCGCGCCCGTGAGGCCATCGCCGCCGTCGAGGCCCAACGCGCCGGTAATACGATTCGTCTGGCGAAGCAACTCGAAGAACTCACCGGGCTTGAATCCCGGGTGACGATCCTGGGCTACGTTCAGCGCGGCGGCACGCCGAGTGCGGCGGATCGCCTGCTGGCCACCCGGATCGGGACCGCCGCCGTCGACTACATCGAAAAGGGCGTGTTCGGCGTTCTGATCGCTGCCCGGGGTGAAGGCACCATCGCCGTGCCGCTCAAGGACGTGGTCGGGCGGCGCAAAGTGGTCCCGCTCGATCATGAGTGGGTGACGTCCGCGCGCCGGGTTGGCGTGTGCATGGGCGACGAACCGCCGCTATAGGCGCGGGCGGGGGGCCTGCGCGGGAGTCAAGCGCATTATGCCGAAGAAAGTTCTGCTGGCCGGTCACGATTTTCTGGCCGAACGTCTGAATCGCGCGCCGCAGGGCGCGCCGCCTTCGGAGGCGCTCCATGGCATTCTGAAGATGTTGTTCACGGACCGCGAGGCGGGCCTGGTCGCGCAGCTCCCGATCAAGCCATTCACGATCGCGCAGGCGGCTGCGACCTGGAAGGTCTCCGCGGCCGAAGCTCAGCGTACCCTGGACGCGCTGGCGGATCGCGCCGTATTGTTGGACAGCACGGCCCCGGATGGCACCGTTCACTACATTCTACCGCCGCCGATGGCCGGCTTCTTCGAGTTTTCACTGATGCGGCTGCGGGACGATATCGATCAGAAGCTCCTGAGCGAATTGTTCTACCAATATCTGAACGTCGAGGAGGACTTTGTCACCGCGCTGTTCACAACCGAGACCCGGATGGGCCGGGCATTTGTCAATGAAGACGCAATCGCAGGGATGAACGGTGTCGAGGTCCTCGACTATGAGCGGGCGAGCGAGGTGGCGCGGAACGCGACGCATCGGGCGGTTGGGCTGTGCTATTGCCGGCACAAGATGAGCCATGTAGACCGGGACTGCGACGCGCCGAAAGAGATCTGCCTGACCTTCAACACTACCGCCGATGCGCTGGCGCGGCATGGCTATGGACGCGAAATCGGGGTGTCCGAGACCCTTGATCTGCTTCAGGAAGCGCGGGATCGCGGCCTTGTTCAGCTTGGCGAGAATGCGCAACGCGGGGTGAACTTCATCTGTAATTGTTGTCCATGCTGCTGCGAGGGCCTCATCGCGGCACGCAAGATCGGGGTGACTCGGGCGCTGCAGACAACGGCCTGGCTTCCGGTCATCGATGAGGCGAACTGCAACGGCTGCGGCAAGTGCGTCAACGCCTGTCCGGTCGAGGCCATGGCCCTGGTCTCGGCCCATGATCCGAATCATCCGAAACTGCGCAAAGCGATGGTTGATCCGGCGGATTGTCTCGGCTGCGGTGTATGCGCGCGCGCCTGCAGCCGGAATGCGCTGCGTCTGGACCGCCGGGCGCAGCAGATCATCACCCCTGTCAATTCAGTCCATCGCACGGTGTTGGCGGCCATCGACCGGGGTGTTCTGCAGAATCTGATTTTTGACAACCAGGCGCTGGCAAGCCATCGCCTGATGGCGGCGATCCTGGGCGGCATTCTGCGCTTGCCGCCGATCAAGCAGGCCCTGGCCAACCAGCAGCTTCGCAGCCACTATCTGGGCCGGCAGATCGAGCGGGCGGAGAAAGGAGGATTGCTGGTATGACCCAATCGCCTCCGGCCTCGAGGCCTGCGATTCCTGCCCGGGAGCGCGCCATTGGCGCGTTGCTGGGCCTGGCCGTGGGGGATGCGGTCGGAACAACGCTCGAATTCAAACCACGCGCGTCCTTGAAGCCAATCTCGGACATGGTCGGCGGCGGGCCATTTGGGCTGAAACCGGGGCAATGGACGGATGACACGTCGATGGCGCTGTGCCTGGGGCACAGCCTGCTCGAATGCCGGGGCTTTGATGCCGGCGACCAGATGCGCAAGTATGTCGCCTGGCGCGACACTGGCTACATGAGCAGCACAGGCGGATTTTTCGATATCGGCAACGCCACAAATGCGGCCCTGAGCCGGTTTCTTCGCGCCGGTAACCCCATCGCGGGATCGGTGGATCCGGGCAGCGCCGGAAACGGGTCGATCATGCGCCTGGCCCCGGTGCCGATCCTCTATCAGCGCGATCTCGACACCGCCACCCGCCTTGCGGTCGAGAGCTCGCGCACAACGCATGGCGCTCCGGAGTGTCTGGAGGCCTGCGCCTTTCTCGGTCGCGCGCTCGTCCGGGCCATCCGGGGGGCACCGAAGGAAGCCATCCTCTTTGGCGATGATCGGCCTTATCACGAGGCAAGTGTTCGGGCGATTGCGGCCGGCCAGTATCGCGCGCTCGCGGTGAGCCAGATCCGCGGCACGGGCTATGTCATCGACTGCCTTGTCGCCGCGCTGTGGTGCTTTATGCGAGCGGAGACATACGAGGCGGCCGTGCTGCAGGCGGCCAACCTGGGCGACGATGCGGACACGACGGCGGCGGTATGCGGCCAGCTCGCCGGCGCGTTCTTTGGGCGAGACGCCATTCCGGCTCGCTGGCGCGAGCGGGTGTTCATGGGCGATGAGATCGCCCAACTCGGCGGGGATTTGTATGACCTCGGCATGACAATCTAGGTGTTTCCC
>JAGOCU010000020.1:10059-15218 GCA_017998555.1 Thermoflexales bacterium | reverse complement strand
ACACACCCCCTGCGCCAGCGACCAGCCGCGAGCCAACCCGCGACCGGCTGCGTTCCACCGTTGTGCCAGTCAGCGACATCCCGATTGAGGCCGCGGCCGAGCTGGGTGACGACGGGCTGCCCAAGCCCCTGCGCCGGCCGGAATGGCTAAAGGTCCGCGCGCCGGGGGGCGACTCGTATCAGAACCTCAAGCGCCTGATGCGCAGCAAGAGCCTGCACACCATCTGCGAAGAAGCCAATTGCCCGAACATCTCGGAATGCTGGGAGCGCGGGACGGCGACCTTCCTGATCATGGGCGATGTGTGCACCCGCTCGTGCGGGTTCTGCGACGTCAAAACGGGCATGCCCAACCCACTCGATTGGGCTGAGCCGTATCGCGTGGCCCAGGCTGTCGTCAACATGGATCTCAAACACGTCGTCATCACCTCGGTCAACCGGGATGAGCGGCGCGACGGCGGGGCGCCCATTTTTGCCCTCAGCATCCGGCGGATACATCAGGTCAAGCCCGATTGCACGATCGAGGTCCTCATCCCCGACTTCAAGGGCAACGAGGCCGCCCTCGAGATTGTCATGCGCGACCAGCCTGACATACTGAACCACAACGTCGAGACCTGCGAGCGCCTGTTCAAGAAAGTCCAACCGCAGGACAACTACGAGTGGGCCCTGGCGACCCTGCGCAACGCCCGCAAGATCGACCCCTTCGCGGTGACCAAGAGCGGGATGATGCTCGGGCTGGGCGAGACCCGCGACGAGGTCATCCAGGTGATGAAGGATCTGCGTGAGGTCGACGTCGACATTCTCACGCTCGGGCAATACCTGCAGCCGAGCCGGAAACATCTGCCCATCGAGCGTTACTGGGCGCCCGAGGAATTCGCCGAGTTCCGCAAGCTCGGTTACGAGATGGGCTTCAAGTGGGTCGAGAGCGGGCCGCTGGTGCGCAGCTCCTTCCGGGCGGATTTCCAGGCCCGGGCCCTCTCGCGGCGCTGGCGGGCGCTCCAGGCTACGCCGGCCAGGGTGTAGAACGACGGAGCGGGCGCTCCAGGCTACGCCGGCCAGGGTGTAGAACGACGGAGCGGGCGCTGCAAGCCGCCGCTTCCTGACATCTTTCTCACAACTTTTTCAGCGTTCACCCAGCCTGCACGGCTAGGCTGGGGATCGATGCGTTCGTCACAGCCGTCCCGCCTCGCCAGCCTGTTCCTGCTGGCGGGGGCAATCATCGCCATCGGTGCGATCGCTGTGGCCCTTGTGTTCGTGTTCCAGCTGAATCGGGCGCCATTGACGCCGGCATCAGGGCCGGCGCCAAAGGTGGCGATTACCTTCCTTCCGACCCCAACCGTGATCGTGCGAGCGCCGGCCCCGACCGAGACGGCCCTGGCCCGCGAGCGCGAATTGCGTCGCGCGAGCCAGATGGCGACCAGCATCGCCCGCGCATCCGCAACGGCGGCCGCGTCCTCGCCCACGCCTGCGGCGACGCGCCGCGTCCGGGCGCCCGTCGCCGCGACCCGCGCGCCCATTGCCGATGCCACCCCGATCCCAACACCGACCGTTGCGCCAGCGGCTTCAGCCGCTGCGACCCCGACCATTGTTCCTCAAGCCGCCAGTCCCCTCTGCCGCCAGACCGAAGGCAACATCGTCCGCGAGTCGGTCAAGAGCGCCGGACTGAACGACACCATTCCGGTTTTGATCGCGCTCCCGCCTTGCTTCGACCCGGTCCTCTATCGCTATCCCGCGTTATATCTGCTGCAGGGCAGCGGCGATATCGAGGGCCAGTGGGAACGCCTGGGCATTGTCACCCGGGCCCAAAAACTCATGGCTGCCGGCGAGATGCCATCTTTCCTGATCGTGATGCCCAACAACGATATCGACATGGGCGATGACAGCAAGTTCCTGAACAGCGCCGAGGGCCCGGGTTCGTGGGAGGACTTCATTGTGAACGATGTCGTGCCGATGGTCGACGCCAAATACGCGGGCTGGGCGGATCCAGTCGGCCGCGCGATCGGCGGCATCTCGCGTGGGGGGTATTGGTCGCTGGAGATCGCCTTTCGGAATCCCCGGGTCTTTGCCTCGGTCGGGGCGCACAGCCCGGTCATCACCGCCGAGTTCCTCGTGGGCGCGTCCGACAATTTCAGAATGACGATGATGGCCCGCTCACCCGAGGACTTGAGGCAATTGCGAATCTGGCTGGATGTCGGCGACACCGATATGTACACGGTCCAGGGCCCGGACGAGCTGACAGAGAGCCTGCTGGCGATTGGGGTCAAGGCCCAGTTTACGATCGGTTCAGGCGCCCACGATGATTCCTACTGGGCGTCGCGGGTGGACGACTACCTCGCTTTCTATACAGAACCCTGGTTCGACGCCTCGCCGGTTGCCGCGAAGCGCTAGGAATCCTTCCCCGCTGCGATATGCCCCGCCCCGGCGCGCGCCGGGGCGGGGCATATCGCAATACATGAAGGAATGAGACAATGCCCGCCTAGGTTTCAAAATGCGTCGACGTCTCCTGCTTATCGTTGGAATCCTGATCAGTGTTGGTCTGCTGGCCCTGGCGGTGCGCGGCCTGCGCCTGGACGAATTCGCCAACGACCTGCGCCAGGCGAATCTGATCTGGCTCATCCCCGGCATCGCCGCCTACTTCGTGGCCGTCCTCGTGCGCTCGTACCGCTGGCACTTCTTGTTGCGCCCGAACAAGGCCATTCCCGCGCCGCAGCTTTTCCCCATCGTCGTAATCGGCTACATGGGCAACAACATCTATCCGGCCCGGATTGGCGAGTTGGTGCGGGCCTACGTTTTGCGCCGCAAGCATGGGGTCCCGATCGCCTTTACCCTCGCGACGGTGTTGCTCGAGCGCCTCATGGATGCCATCGTGATGCTCGGCTTTGTCCTCATCGGCCTGCCCCGCGCGGTTGGCTTGACCGATCAGGTGCGCGGCGCGCTGGGCGTGGCCGGGATCGCGTTTGGCATCGCCACCCTGGTCTTTTTCGGCTTCGCGCTTGCCCCGCGCGCGGCAGCCGGCATCGCGGAGCGGATCATCAAGCGGGTCGCGCCTGCTTCCCTGGCGCCCCGGCTGATCGGCATGGTCGAGCGTTTTGTCGAGGGCGCCCAGAGCCTCAAGAATCCGCTGGATCTGGCCGGCCTCGCGCTGAGCAGCCTGCTGGTATGGCTGATCGAGACGGTCAAATACTGGTGCATCGCTCAGGGCTTTGGGCTGACGACCACCTATCCCGACCTGATGCTGGTCAATGGCATATCGAACCTCTTCACCATTCTGCCCGGCCTGCCGGGCGCGGCCGGCACCTTTGACAGCGGCAGCATTCTGGCCCTCGAGGCGCTGGGCGTCTCGCAGGCGCTTGCCACGGCCTATACCGTGGTGTTGCACGTCGCGCTGTGGCTGCCGGTGACCGCCCTGGGCGCTTTCTTCATGCTCCGTGAGGGATTGAGCTGGGGCGACTTGCGCAAGGCCGAGGTCGAGACCGCCACGGGCGGGTAGTCTCACGCGCTTCGTTCAGCCGCGGCGCGTGAATTCGTTTTCGAAATCGATATGGCCCGCCCCGGCGTACGCCGGGGCGGGCCATATCGATTTCGATGATGGTGTTGTCAGCAAAGTACAATCGTCGGCGATGTCATCCACACCGAAACGCATCGCCGTCATCGGCGCGGGCGCGGCGGGATTGAGCGCCGCCTTCGACCTGCTCAAGCAGGGCCACACCGTCACCGTCTTTGAGGCCAGCGATAAGCCGGGCGGTCTGGCGGCTGGGTTCAAACAGCCCACCTGGAACTGGACGGTGGAGAAGTTCTATCACCACTGGTTCGCCTCCGACGCTGACATGCTGGCCCTGGCAGCCGAAATGGGGGTGAGCGACAAGGTTCGCTTCATGCGCCCGGTCACCGTGTCGTATTACAAGGGCGACTTCCTGCAGCTCGATTCGCCCCTTTCCGCCCTGCTGTTCAAGGGGCTGAGCCTGTTTGACAAGATCCCCTTCGGTCTCTCGGGCATCTATCTCAAACTCACCTCGAACTGGAAGGCCCTCGAGCGCTACACGGCGCACGAGTGGCTCTCACGCTGGATGGGCAAGGGCGCCTACGAACTCCTGTTCGAGCCGCTGCTGGTCGGCAAGTTCGGCGCGTACGCCCGGCAGGTGAACATGGCCTGGTTCTGGGCCCGGATCAAGGCCCGCACCAGCCGGCTCGGCACCTATGTCGGGGGTTTCCAGGCCTTCTTCAGTGACCTCGCCGCCCAGGTCGAAGCGCGCGGCGGAAAGATCGCCTACCGCTCCCCCGTGGAACGCCTGGATCTCGACGACCAGACACGGACGTGGTCGGTCCATCTCAAAGGCGGCCAGGCGCAGATTTTCGACCAGGTCGTCAGCACCGTCTCGCCGCGGCTGATGACCCGCCTCGCCCCGCAGCTTCCGCCGGACTATCTCGCCGCATTGGGTGAACTCAAATCGCTGGGCGCCGTGGTCGTGGTGTTCGCCCTCAAACGCCAGCTCAGCGAAAAGGGCCACTACTGGCACAATCTGCCCAAGAGCGCGGGCTTTCCGTATCTGGCGATGTGCGAGCACACCAACTTCGTCTCGCCCGAGCACTTTGGCGGGCAGCGCATCGTCTATTGCGGCGATTACCTCCCGCCCGATCACGCTTATTTCAGCATGAGCGACGCCGAGATCCGGGCCGTCTTTGCCCCCTCGCTCAAGCGTTTCAACCCCGCCTTTGACGAGACCTGGATCGATGACATGTGGGTGTTCCGCGAAGCCTATGCCCAGCCCGTGCCGCTGCTCAACCACTCGCGCAACATCCCGCCGATCAAGACCCCGCTGCCTGGCCTGTGGTTTGCCTCGATGAGCCATGTCTACCCGTGGGACCGCGGCACGAACTACGCCATTCAGATCGGGCGTAAGGTGGCGGCAGAAATGGGCGTGTGACCAGTTGGGCCGCCCTTTGTCAGCCAAAAATAGCTGGAGAGAACACCATCGCCGCGCTTCGCGCGGCGATGGTGTTCTCTCCAGTTATTTTTGGTTAGCTCAGCCTCCCGACATCTTCCCCAACTGCGTAACGGCCGCCCTGAAATCCTTGGGATACGGCGCTTCGTAGGTGATGCGCTCGCCGGTCGCCGGGTGGCGCAGGGTGAGCGATAGCGCGTGCAGGGCCGTCCGCCCGATC
>JAGOCU010000020.1:0-9959 GCA_017998555.1 Thermoflexales bacterium | reverse complement strand
CATCTTCCCCAACTGCGTAACGGCCGCCCTGAAATCCTTGGGATACGGCGCTTCGTAGGTGATGCGCTCGCCGGTCGCCGGGTGGCGCAGGGTGAGCGATAGCGCGTGCAGGGCCGTCCGCCCGATCAGCGGGCGCTCGTCGTCGGTGTCGTGGGCGGACGGCCGATAGCCGCGCTTGATCACCGACAGGAACAGCGGTTTGCCGTCGCCATACAGCGGATCGGCGATCAGCGGCGCGCCCAGCGACGCGGCGTGCACCCGGATCTGGTGCGTGCGTCCGGTCTCGGGCGCGGCCTCCAGCAGCGAGTACCCCTTGAAGCGCTGGATGATCTTGAAGCGCGTCACCGAGGGCTTGCCCTCGCGCGTATCGACGACGGTGCGATGACGCTTGTCGCCGTCCGCCAGCAGCGGCGCTTCGACCACGCATTCATCTTCCTGCGGCGCGCCCGTGCACAACGCATGATAGATCTTGGCCGCCTCGCGCTCCTCGAACTGCAGGCTGAGCGACCGATGGGCCGCCTCGGTCCGGGCGAACACCAGCACCCCGCTCGTGTCGCGGTCCAGCCGGTGGACCAGCCAGACCTTGCCCAGCGCGCCCGTCACGGCCGTATGCATGTCGTCGGTCTCGCTGCGGTTGGGGTCGTGGACGGCGCTCACGCCGGCCGGCTTGTTCACGACGACGATATCCTCGTCGATGCTGATGATGTCAATCTTCATGGTGTCGCGGATTCCTATTTGAGCGCTTCCAGGTCGATGAAGCGCACGACGTCGTCGGCGCTCAGGTAGGCCAGTCGCCGGCCGTCGGCGCTGATGGCGATGCCGACCGCGAACGTTGGCGCCTCAACGCGGAAGGCGATCCTTCCGTCGCGGGCGTCATGGATTGTAAGCGTCGATCCGGCCGCGCCGCTGGCTGTAAGTGTCGGATACAGCGCCGCCAGCCACTTGCCGTCGCCGCTGAAGGCGACCCGATAGTTTGGGGCTTGCGAGCCGCCCTGCGGGCCGCTCACCGTCTCCGAGCCAGGCGCCACGGCGTATCTGAATTTGCCCGCGGCCGCATCCCACACCTTGATCCCGTCCTGGGCCGAGGCGGCGGCCGCGAGCTGATTGTCCGGGCTGAGCGCCAGTTGCAGCCCGTTGGGGTCGCGCCGCAATTGGCGGATGAGCGCCCCGCTCCATTTTGCCAGGCGCTCGCTGCGCGCCACGTCCCACACTTCGAGCCCGTCGCCGCGGGCAATCAGGATCCGCCCGTAGTCCGGACTGACCGTGAAGCTCTCAAACGTGGGCGTTTCGCCGGTCTTGTAGGGCCGGTAGTAGCCCGTATTGACCTTGTTCTCAAAGCTGTAGTACCGGATCTCCGACCCGTCCCGCGGGCGGTAAAACAGATAACTGCCGCCGCTCGAGAAACGGGGCTGGGTGGCGCCCGGGAAGAAGTGGCTGATCGCGCCATCGGCGTTGAGGTCAACCACATTGAGGCCGCTGGTCCCGTCGTTGGCGTTGGCGTTGCGGGTCTGGGCCGCCGCATCCGAGACCGCCAACCGCGCGCCATCCGTGCTGAAGGCGACTTCGACCGGCTGGCGCAGATCGGTTGGAAGCTGGCGGGCCAGACGACCGGTGCCGGTATCGAACAACGCAAATGCGCCACCCAAACGCGGCGCGGCCAGCAGGCGCCCGTCCGGGCTGAATGCGAGCGCGCGCGCCGTGGACGACGTCGTCTGGGCGTACCCGGCCACCGCGTTGATCAAAGCGCCCTGCTCGAGATCCCACACGCTGAAGCCGTCATTCAGGATGACGACGGCCCGTTTCCCATCCGGCGAGGCGACGATGCTCTGGCTCCCAAAGCGGCTGGCCGACAAGGTGAGCTTGCGCAGCGCGCGGCCGGTGTTGATGTCCATCAGGGCCAGGGTGGCTTCGTCGCGGCTGGAGGCCGCCGTCACCAGCAGGACCGTGCCGCCGTCCGCGCTGGCCCAGATCGGCCGGGCAAAGCCCGAGCTCTCTCGAACCGTCGTGATCACGGCGCCACTCGCGAGATCCAGCGCCTGCACCCCGTTCAAGTCACTGACAAAAGCCCGCTGGCTGTCGGCGCTGAACACCGCCTCGGCCACGAATCCGCTCGGGTTGCGGAACGAGCGCGAAGGTGTGTCCTTGCGCGCGTCGATGAATTCGAGACCGCGCCCGAATGCGACGGCGGTCACCCAGTTGCCATCGGGGCTGAATCGGACATCCGTGGCCCGGCCCACCAGGCTCACCACCGGACGCAGCAACGCGCCGGTGTTCCCGTCCCGGATTTCAATCGTGTTGTCGGTCGTGGCGATGGCAACCCGATTTGCGCCAAAGTGATAGTCAATCGAGAGGGTGCGGGTGGCCGGCAAACTCGCCAGCAACAGCGTGCGCGGCTGGTAGGTTGCGGCATCCCGCAGCATCAGGCCGTTTGTCCCTCCGCCAAACGTGGCGACCAGGGCCGCATCGGGTCCGAGCCGGGCAAACGTGTCAAAGGTCGAATGGCAAAGCTGCAGCCGCAGCGTGCTGGCGTCGTAGGCGTAGAGCCCGCTCGTGCTGCGGATCCAGATCGAACGCCCGTCGGCTGTCCATTGCGCCCGGCTGATCGCGCCGCGACCGATCCGGCTGAGCTGGCCGTTGCTGAAACCGACGCTGCACTCGTCGCCGGTGGTCTCTGTCACGGGCCGAGGCGTCGGGGGCGGGGTCGGCACAACATCGGGCGGGCGGCCAAACCAGGCAATCCCCGCGACAGCCGCGCCGATGGCGACGACGGCAACACCGGCGGCGATCAAGCGCGCGACGATGCCGCGCGAAAGGCGGAAGGCCGGCCGAATTTCATCGTCGAGGCGCGACACGGCCGCTTCGGCCGCGCCTACATAGTCGTGGCCGGGCGGGATGGCAAGCGCCGCCTGCATGGCAAGGGCCTGCCCAATCGTGTCCTCCTCAAACAAACCCTGAAATTCGATGTCGCGGGTGTCATCGTCGGCGCGGGACAGGGATTCGGCCAATTCGCGCTTTGCCTTCCGGAAACGCCGAATGGCTTCAGCCGACGAGCAGCCCAGCGCATAGGCCAGGGCCTCGTTTTTCAGTCCATTTACAAAACGCAGGCAGATCACCGCCCGGCCATCCGGCGAGAGCCCGCCCAGCGAATCCCAGATCAACCCGCGCATCTCGCGTTGCACGACGGTCTCTTTGCCCGTCGAATCGGTAAGCCACACGGGGTCGTCCGATTCCGGACGCCCTCCGCTGAGCCGGGCGGCGTTGAGGCGCACACCGCGCAGCCAGTGCAATCGGAATTCGGATGAGGGCAGCGGCAGGGTTGCCTGGGCGATCTCGGGCGCCTTGTCGGCCTGACGCGTGATGAGATACGCCAGACGAACCGCTTCGATCTGGTGCTGGTGGATGAGGGCGTCCAGGAAGACCGGTGGATTGGACTGTGTCACATCGCGTTCGGGAATAGGAGTCTAGCACCGGGTCAATGGGCCGATGGGCCCGCCTGCGCCGATCACGGCGGAAACTCAGGAACGGGCGCCGCGCCTGACGCCGCTGGCGCCAGCCCGCAAGATCTCGATGATCTGGCCGGCGATGCGACGGGCGGCCTCGCGCGCCGGCAGGCCGCTGGGGAAGATATTGCAGATGACCTCCCGATCCGCATCGGTGCTGTCGACTTGAGGCCGAAAGCCCAGATAGGCGCTGAGCGCATCCGCCCGGCCCAACCCGGGGCGCTCGCCGACCAGAAGGACGACGACCTGGGCATCGGCCACGGCGTTGACGGCGTTGAGCAACCCGACCCGCCCGAGCCGGACGCAGAAGGGCGGACCCACCCTCAGCCCGGCTTCGGCTAGGGTGATGCGCAGCGCGGGCAGCAGCTCCGGCAGATTGACCGTGACGGCCCGGGCCGACAACCCCTCGGAGACAAAGATCTGCACGTCCGCGCCCGGCGGGATCCGCGCTCGAAGCGTCTCAATGGCCGATTCGGACAGCCGTCTTCCCAGGTCGGGGCGGAGCAAATACGTCTCGCGGTCGGGCGCTGCGCTGTCGACGCTGAACAGGCCAAGTTCTTCCAGGAGCTCGGGGGGAATCGTCTCGGCCAGAGCGTCCTGGGTGATGGCGTGATCGGCGTCGAAGACCCGCTGCGCCCGCGTGCGCGGCCGCGCGCCCGCCCGGCCCATGCCAATGCGGGCGCTCAGCCGCGCGGTCGGGTCGGGGAGGTCGATGATCAGATCACTCATTTGGGATGGGGTTTCTTAACAGAAGAAGGGAAGAAGGGGAGGAAGAAAGGAATGGAAAACCTCCCGTTCTCCCTTTCTCCTGCAAGCGCATTTCGCGAAATCTCATCGGTTTTCTATCCAGCGCTCAAACTCCGGCAGCGGGCGGAGATGCAGGAGCTGGCGCAGCGCGGCGGTGTCGTGAAAAGAGGTGGATTGGTAGCTCAGCATGGGATCGTCGCCGCCGGGCACACCCATGAAGAAATTGCAGCCGGCCGCCGCGAGCAGGATGGCCAGGCTCTCCAGATCGTTCTGATCGGCCCGGGCGTGGTTGGTATAGCATACGTCGACGCCCATCGGCACGCCGGCGAGTTTGGCGCAAAAGTGATCCTCCAGCCCGGCCCGCGCGATCTGGCGCGCGTCGCGCAGATACTCCGGCCCGATAAAGCCCACGACCGAGTTGACCATGAAAGGCGCGTAGCGCCGGGCCAGGCAGTAGCAGCGGGCCTCCAGCGTCAGTTGATCCCAGCCGTTGTGGGCGCCGGCCGAGAGTTCGGAGCCCTCGCCGGTTTCGAAATACAGCACGTTCGGGCCGGCCACGTTGCTGCCGGCCTGGGCCAGCGCGCGCGCCTCGTCGAGCAGCCCGAGCGAGATCCCGAACGAGGCATTGGCCCCTTCGGTGCCCGCGATCGACTGGAACATCAGCCCCATTGGCGCGCCCGCCCGGAGGGCCGCCATCTGGGTGCTGACGTGGGCGAGGACGCAGTTCTGCGCCGGCGCGCCCTCGGCGTCGATGATCGACTGGGTCAGCTCGAGCAGGCGCGCGACGTTGTCGACCGTGTCGATGGCGGGGTTGATCCCGATCACGGCGTCGCCGCAGCCAAAGGACAGCCCCTCCAGGATCTCGGCCCGGATCGTCTCAGGATCGTCGATGGGGTGGTTGGGCTGCAGGCGCGAGCCGAGCGTGCCGGCCAGGCCCAGGGTGGTATTCGCCCGCGTCACGACCCGCAGCCGCGCGCTGGCCAGGGCCAGATCCAGGTTCGACATCAGCTTGGCCACGCCCGCGATCATTTCGCCCGTCATCCCGGTTGACGCGCGGCGGATGGCCTCCGGCGAGGTCGCGTCCCGCAGCAGCCATTCGCGCAGCTCGCCGACCGTCCATCCCTTTATCTCGGCGTAGATCGTTGGATCAATCGCGTCATCGATCACCCGGGTGACCTCGTCTGATTCGTAGGGGACGGCCGGACTCTCGCGCAGCGCCCACAAGGGGACCTCGCTCAGCACGTATCGGGCGGCGGCCCGCTCGAGCGCCGAGGCGGCCGCAAGGCCGGCCAACCGGTCACCCGACTTCTCGTCGTTGGCCTTGCCCATGAGCTCGCGCAGATCGCGAAACTCAAACATCTTGCCGTGCAGTTTGCAGCGCAAAAGCATGGGCGTATCGTACTTGAATACATCCAACACATACCGGGCGAGATCGCAATCCCCGCGCAGAGCGCGGGGATTGCGATCTCGCCAACTATTCATCGGATCACTTCGATGGCGTATCATCGGGCGCATCCAACGATTTCGAGGAAAGGAGAAACGCCCATGCTCAAGGTTGGCGATCGCGCCCCAAAATTCACGCTTGAATCTGACAGCGCCGGCACGGTCAGCTCGGCCAGCCTGGCTGGCAAGCGCTATGTGTTGTATTTCTACCCCAGGGACGATACGCCCGGGTGCACCAAGGAAGCCTGCAGCTTCCGCGACAACCTGCCGCTGTTTGGCGGGCTGGGCGTCCCCGTTTTTGGCGTAAGCGCCGACGATGTCAAGGCCCACGCCAAGTTCACCGCCAAGTTTTCGCTCACCTTCCCGCTCCTGGCCGATCCCGAGCGGAAGCTGATTGATCCAATGGGAGTCTGGGGAGAGAAGACGTTCATGGGCCGAAAGTACATGGGTGTTTTCCGAGCCACGTTCGTGGTGGGCGCCGACGGGCGAATCGAGCATGTCTGGGAGAAGGTCAGTCCTGAAAACCATGCCGAGGAAGTCCTGGCCTATTTGAAGGGCGAAGCGGCGCCGGATGAAACGCCGAAGAAGTCCGCGGCCAAAAAGTAACCGGGGCAACAGGATCCACGCGCTGGAGCAAACAACATGCCGATCGACACGCTGGTAATCGGGGCCGGATTGGTGGGCGCGTGCGTGGCGCGCGCGCTGGCGGAAAGCGGCCGAAGTGTCACGGTTGCCACCGCCCAGGGCGTCGCGGAGGGCGCCACCCGGCGCGCAATCGGCCTCGTGGCGGCCGACCCCGGGCACCCGGTGGCGACCGAGGCCGGCGCCCGCGACCTGCTTGCCTGGGCGAGCCGGCTCAATGTCGTGGCGCGCACCGTGACAGCGCGCTGGTATCCCAATCGGAACGTCATGCAGCTCGACGATCCCGCCGAAAGGGTCGATGCGCGGCCGGCGGCCCTGGTGGATCTGGCCAAGCTGACCCTGCGCCTGCTCATGCATCCGGCCATTACAGTGCGCCAGCACGTGGAGATCCGGGCCATCGACCGACCGCGGGCTGCGCCGCTCAGCCCGCTCGAGGCCATCGCGTCGGGTGAACGCATCGTGGCGGGCCGGATCGTGCTGGCGGCCAACGCCTATGCCGGGCTGTTGTCTCCGTATCTAGCGGATGCCATGACCCTCGCCCGCGGCGCGGTCTGGGTGAGCCGACCGCTGGATCCGGGCGAGTTCCCCGGGTTGACCCAGCCCGTTGTCGTCGGCCGCGGTCGTCTCATCGCCGCCCAAACCCCGGATGGCCGGGTGAGGATCGGATCGTGGACGGCGGCCGGCGGGCCGCCGGCAGGAGAATCGGCCATCGAGGACCCGGACGATCTCACCCGCCGATTCCTCAAGCGCAACTTTCCCGCCGCGCTCGAAGAAATCGCCTGGCGCCAGGCCGGGGTGTCGAGCGAATCCCGGGACGGCGAGCCGCTGGTGGGCCGTCTGCCCGGCGAGACCGGGGTGATGTATGCGCTCGGCGCCGGGCCCTTTGGGGCGGCCTGGGCAATGTCGATGGCGGCTCGGATTGCGGGGATGTCTTGAGGCGATTGCTGAGCGGTTGGATGGCCCTTTTGGGCGCCATCAACGCGTGGCGATTCGGAGAGGCGATCGGCCTCGCCCGATCGGTCCCGGAACTCGCCACCGCCACACCACCTGCCCTGGCAGCCGGCTACGGTCTCGTTTTTGCGTTGGCGTTCGGGGGCTGTGCCTGGCTGGCGTGGACGCGCCACCCCTGGGCACGGCGGGCCGCGGTGTTGTGCGTGGTGATGGCGTTTGCGGTCGGCGCTGCGCTCCGCCTTGGCCTCGCCGCGTCACCCGAGCCGGCGCTTACATTTGGCTTCTATGCGATACTCAACGCTCTGGCCCTCTTTGTGACTCTCGCCGTTGCCCGGGCCCCACGCAACGTGTAAGGTGGTGGCGCCGGTCCCGATATGTCGGCCTGCGGCGATCACAAGGAGCCAAACAGAGTCATGCCCAGCCTAAACAAGCCCCTGGCGGTCAGCCTCGTGACGATTGCGATCTGGGCGCTGATCGCCCGATCCAGCCGCAGCGGCGCAGCCGCGTCCGTTCAGGCCAGCGCCCTTGATTCGCCGTTGCCCACACCAACGGCGACGCCGACGGCCACGGCAACCCACACCTCGACGGCCACTCCGACCAGTACCCCGACCGGTACCCCAACCCGCACACCGACACCAACGGCAACCAGAACCCCGACAGCGACGCCCACCAGCACGCCCACAGCGACGTCGACCAACACCCCGACCCATACGCCCACGGCGACCCCAACCCGCACACCGACGGCGACGCCAACCCGCACACCGACGCCGACCGCGACACCCGTGAGCATCCGCTTCTACTTCCCAAAGATCGTGCGCTGACGCGCCGAACGGAATCCGGCACCGCTTTTACAACAGACCATGACCCAAACACCCATCGATCGGCTTCGTGAACTTCGCGTCCAGGCCCAGGCCGGGGGCGGACCGGATCGGATTGCCGCGCATCGCGCCAAAGGCAAACTCACCGCCCGCGAGCGCATCGAACTCCTCCTGGACAAGGGCTCTTTCCGCGAGGTCGACGCGTTTGTGACCAACCGCGCGGCAGGCTTTGGGCTCGAGAAGCAGAAAACCCTGACCGATGGCGTCATCACCGGCTGGGGGACGATCCGCGGCCGGCTTGTGTATGTCTTCGCCCAGGATTTCACGGTGCTGGGCGGAAGCGTGGGCGAGGCGCATGCCAGCAAGATCACCAAGATCCAGGACATGGCTCTCAAGAATGGGGCGCCCATCATCGGCATCAACGACAGCGGCGGCGCGCGCATCCAGGAGGGCATGTTCTCGCTTGTCGGCTACAGCGAGATCTTCCTGCGAAATACGATGGCGAGCGGCGTCATCCCGCAGCTCTCCGCGATCATGGGCCCGTGCGCGGGCGGGGCGGTCTATTCCCCGGCGCTCACCGACTACATCTTCATGGTCAAGAACACCAGTCACATGTTCCTGACCGGCCCGGATGTGGTCAAGAGCGTTACGCATGAAGACGTCACCTTCGAGCAGCTTGGCGGGGCGATGACCCACAACACCATCAGCGGGGTCGCCCACTTCGCTGTCGACAGCGAAGGCGATTGCCTGTTCATGATGCAGGAGTTGCTGAGTTATCTCCCCAGCAACAACATGGAGGAGCCACCCTTCGTCCCGACAACAGATGACCCGCTCCGGATGGATGAGGCGCTGGACACGATGGTGCCGGACAATCCCAACAAACCGTATGACATCAAAGCTGTCATCACCTCGGTCGTCGACGACGGGCGCTTTTTCGAGATCCAGGAGACCTTCGCCGAGAACATCGTCGTCGGGTTTGCGCGCCTGGGCGGGCATTCAGTCGGCATTGTCGCCAATCAGCCCCAGGTGCTGGCGGGCGTGCTCGATATCGACGCGAGCGAAAAGGCCGCCCGGTTTGTGCGTTTCTGCGACAGCTTCAATATCCCCCTCATCACCTTTGAGGATGTGCCCGGCTTTCTGCCGGGCCTGGCCCAGGAGCAGGGCGGCATCATCCGAGCCGGGGCCAAACTGTTGTATGCCTATTGCGAGGCGATCGTCCCCAAGATCTGCGTCATCACCCGCAAGGCCTATGGCGGCGCGTATTGCGTGATGAGCCCGCGGGCCACCCGGGGCGATCTCGTGCTGGCCTGGCCGACCACCGAGCTGGCGGTCATGGGCCCGGACGGCGCGGTCAGCATCCTGTTTCGGCGTGAGCTGAGTGGGGCGGACGATCCGGTCACCCGCAAGGCCGAACTGGTCGCCGACTATCGGGCGGAGTTCGCCAACCCGTATGTCGCGGCGGCCAAGGGCCACATCGATGATGTCATCGAGCCCCGCGAGACGCGCCCGCGTCTGATCAATGCGCTCGAAATGCTGCGCAACAAACGCGACAGCAACCCGCCGCGCAAACACGGTAACATCCCGCTATAACTTTCGTGTCCGATCAACTGGCTTCGACCCTGCGCGACCTGCTCTTTGAGCATCTGAATGAAGATGAGCTGGCGACGCTGTGCGGGGCGGTTGGGCTGGACTACGCGCAACTGCCCGGTGAAGGCAGGTTCGGCAAAACGCGCGAACTGGTCCGGGCCGCCACCGCGCGCGACAAGCTGAGGTTGCTGGCAGCCCGCACCCGGGATCTCCGGCCGGAGTTCACCGAGGTCCTGGCGGCCGCCATGCCGGCGCCCCAGGCCGCGGTCGC
>JAGOCU010000277.1 GCA_017998555.1 Thermoflexales bacterium | reverse complement strand
CTCTGGGTGCAGGTCAAGGACATCCTGCCCTCGTCCTATCGCGATTTCGTCGTGATGATGCCGTATGTTCTGACGATTGTGGCGCTTGTATTTGGCCGCCGGGCGCGCCAACCTACAGCGCTGTCCAAGCCTTTCTCGCGGGGGGAGAACTAACCTGAGTTTGCCGGCTTTGGAATGCGGGAACGCCGCCCGGCGCATTCTCCAATGCCGCAAGAAGTGGTCATGTGACCGTTTGATCCGAGGAGGAAGTACCCAATGAACCGCAACTCGAAATCCCTGATGTCGCTCGCGGCAGCCGGCCTGATGCTGGCCGCCTGCGCGGCCGCCCCCGCCGCGCCCGCCGCGCCGGCCAAGCAGGTGAAGGTCGCCCTGGTGATGCCCTCGGCATCGAACGACGGCGCCTTCAGCCAATCCATGTTTGACGCTCTCAAGGCCGTGCAGGCCTCGATGGGCGGCGAGGCGGGGATGAAGCTGGCCGTATCCGAAGGCATGGTCCAGGTGCCCAACGCCGCGGCCGCCATCCGCGACTATGCCCAGCAGGGCTACGACCTCGTCATCGCCCATGGCACGCAGTATGGCAACTCGCTCCAGGAGATCGCCAAGGACTTCCCGAACGTTGCCTTCGCTTGGGGGACTGCCACCGATACCTTCGCCGCCGCGGGCATCAAGAACGTTTTTGCCTATAACCCGCGCGCCCAGGAGGGTGGCTATGCCCTCGGCGTGCTGGCGGCCAAGCTCAGCAAGAGCGGCATCATCGGGGTGTGCGGCCCGGTGGAAGCCGGCGATGCCAAGACCTATGTCGACGGCTTCAAGAAGGGTGTGGCGGACACGAAGAAGGATGCCAAAGTAACGTTGTCTACACCGGCTCGTTCAGCGACGTGTCGCTGATGGCGGCCGCGGCGGAAACGCACTCCAAGGCCGGGGCCGACGTCCTGACCGGGTCGTCGCAGGCCGTGGTCGGCGCGATCGGGGTGGCCAAGGACAAGAAGGCGATCTGGTTGGGCACCCAGGCCCTGCAGACCGCCCTGGCACCGGACACGGTCGGGGCCAGCCAGGTCTACGACTTCAGCGGCATCGTCAAGCAAATGCTGAGCCTGTCCGCCAAGGGGACCAAGGGCGGCACGGCCTTCGAAATGTCGCTCAAGGACGGCGGTCTGAAGATTGTCTACAACGACAAGCTCAGCATCCCGGCCGACGCCAAGGCGGCCGTTGACGCGGCCATCAAGGGCATCATCGACGGCACGATCAAGCCTCTCCCATAACCTAACCACAGAGACACCATCTCCCCGCGCAGCGGGGAGATGGTGTCTCACAAAACACAATGGCGCAACTCCCAACCGGCCGCGACCGCATCGAGGAGCTCCGCATGGTGGGCATCACCAAGCGTTTCCCCGGCGTGCTGGCCAACGACCGGGTGGACTTCGGTGTGCGGGCCGGCGAGATTCACGCCCTGCTGGGCGAGAACGGAGCCGGCAAGAGCACCCTCATGCGTCAGTTGTGCGGGCTATACAAGCCCGATGCGGGCGAGATCCATTTGAACGGCGCGCAGCGCCACTTCAACTCGCCCGCCGATGCCATCCACGCGGGCATCGGCATGATTCATCAGCATTTCATGCTGGTGCCCGCGCTCACGGTGGCCGAAAACGTCGCGCTTGGGCTGTCGTCGTCGCGCGGGCCGCTGCTCGATCTCGACCGCGTGTCGAAGCGCATCGACGAGCTCGGCCAGCGCTACAGTCTGAAGGTTCAGCCCGACGCCCAGGTGTGGCAACTTTCCGTTGGCGAGCAGCAGCGGGTGGAGATTCTCAAAGCGCTGTATCGCGGCGCGGCCCTGCTCGCTCTCGACGAACCGACGGCCGTGCTGACCCCCCAGGAAGTGGGCGAGCTCTTCAAGGTCCTGCGCCAGATGGCGGCCGACGGGCACGCCCTGATCTTTATCTCGCACAAGCTGCACGAGATCATCGATGTCAGCCAGCGGGTGACCGTGATGCGCGACGGGCGGGTTGTTTCGACCCATCCGACCGCGGGCTCGACTCGGGCCCAGCTCGCCAGCGAGATGGTCGGCCGCCCGGTGATTCTGGAGTACGAGAAGAAGCCGTATGCGGCCTCCGCGGCGGACGTGACCCCGCGCCTGGCCGTGGATGATTTGTGGGTGCGGGGCGACCGCGGCCGCGACGCCTTGCGCGGCGTATCGCTGCAGGTGCATGCGGGCGAGATCCTGGGCATTGCCGGGGTGTCGGGCAATGGCCAGCGCGAGTTGGCCGAGGCCCTCACCGGTTTGCGGCCGGTGACAAAGGGTCGCGTGCGGGTGAATGGGCGGGATTTGACCCATGCCTCGCCGCTGCAGCGCATCGCGGCCGGCCAGTCGGCAATTCCCGAAGAGCGGATGAAAGACGGGGTGGTCAAGGATTTCAGCGTCGCCGAGAACCTGATCCTGCAGGACCATGGCCACTTGCCGTTCTCGCGCGGCGGCTTTATGAATCCCGCCGCGATCACCCGCGAGAGTGCCGCGCTGGTCAAGGATTTCAATGTCAAGACGCCCACCCTTGACACGCCGACGAAAAACCTGTCGGGCGGGAATATTCAGAAATTGATCCTGGCCCGCGAGCTGTCGCGCAAGCCGGTGGTGTTGGTGTGCGCCCAGCCCAGCCGCGGGGTTGATATTGGGGCGACGGAATACATTCATCAGCGGCTGCTCGAGCAGCGCGAGCGGGGAATGGCGACCTTGCTGATCTCCGAGGACCTCGACGAGCTCTTGGCCCTGTCCGACCGGATTGGGGTGATGTACGAGGGCCGCCTGATGGCGGTGATGGATCGGGCGGAGGCCACCCCTGCCCGGCTGGGCCTGCTGATGGCGGGGGTCTCTTCCTGAACCCCGGGCCGCCCATCAACCGTGCACCCGCGCTCAACCCCGATTACGTCGCCGTTTCCGTTTCGCGCCATCGTTCCCGGGGGTATCGCTTCGCTCAACCCCCGGCTACCCGCTGGCACCCCTGCCGGGGTGCTGGGTACGGGCGGATGCAGTGGTCGACCCATCCCCCGTCATCCCCCACCCCAACACCGTCATCCCGCGCGAAGGCGCGGGATCCATACGGCGGCCGGGCAAACCCATCACGCCACACGCCGAAATGCGTGCATGCGCTCCGTTTCCGGAGGTTGAGCGAAGCGATACCCCTGGACAACGAAACGCGAACATGAGACGGGGCGTGAATGTGCGTAACGCATGCGTGACCGCAACATCACGTGCTCGGGCATATCGCTTCGCTCACCGCCCCGATTCGATCGCGCGCTCGTTTCCGGGGGTCTCGCTTCGCTCACCCCCGGCTACCTTCGGGCGCCCCGGAGGGGCGCTGGGTACGAGCGGATGCAGTGGTCGACCCATCCCCCGTCATCCCCCACCCCAACACCGTCATCCCGCGCGAAGGCGCGGGATCCATACGGCGGCCGGGCAAACCCATCACGCCACACGCCGAAATGCGTGCATGCGCTCCGTTTCCGGAGGTTGAGCGAAGCGACACCCCCGGCTACCTTCGGGCGCCCCTCCGGGGCGCTTGGAATCGGCCGATGGGCTGAACAGGCCGACGCCTGTCATCGTGCGCGAAGGGGCGGCCAACCCGCGCCCCGGTGCCGACATGCCTGGCAGGGGCGGGTCGCGACCCGCCCCTACCAAAGGTGCGTTATGCGGCGCGCTTCTCGCCCGCCCGCTCGCCTTTGAAATACCGCCGCTGCAGCCAAAATGCGACATTGACCAGCCCGATCATCACCGGCACTTCGATCAGCGGGCCGATCACGGCGGCGAAGGCCACGCCTGACCCGATCCCAAATACGGCCACGGCCACCGCGATCGCCAGCTCGAAGTTGTTGCTCGCCGCGGTGAACGCCAAAGTCGTCGTCTTGCTGTAGTCGGCCCCGACCGCCCGGCCCATGAAGAAGCTGACCAGGAACATGAGCACGAAGTAGATCAGGAGCGGGATGGCGATTCGAACCACGTCCAGCGGGATGGTGACGATGAGCTCGCCTTTCAGGCTGAACATCACCACGATGGTGAAGAGCAGGGCGACCAGGGTG
>JAGOCU010000019.1 GCA_017998555.1 Thermoflexales bacterium | reverse complement strand
CGCCCAACTGCTGTTCTTCGCCGGCGACGGCCCGTGCGACCGGAGCTACAAGGACAAGAAGGGCAAGTATCAGTCGCAGACGGAAATCACGCTGCCCCGCATCGAATAGACCGCGCGCCAAATTGCGAAAAACGGATGGCCCCGGCTTTGCCGGGGCCATCCGTTTTCCGCGCCCTTACTCGTAGCGGAGGGCTTCGATCGGATTCAGTTTTGAAGCGCGCCAGGCGGGATACACGCCAAAGACGATCCCCACCAGGGCCGAGAATGACACGGCGATGACAACGGAGTCAATCGACACCAGCGCGCCAAACGCCCCATTCGAGGCCAGCGAGATGAGCTGGGCCAGCCCCCACCCCATCCCCACCCCGAGCAAACCGCCGAACAGGCCAATCAAGGCGGCCTCAATCAGGAATTGAGCAAGAATGACCAGCCGCTTCGCGCCGATGGCCTTGCGCAGACCGATTTCGCGCGTGCGCTCGGTGACGCTGACCAGCATGATGTTCATGATCCCGATCCCGCCCACAAACAGCGAAATCCCGGCCACTGTCGCCAGGAAAATCGTGATGACATTCGTCACAGACGCAAACGTGTTCTGAATGTCCTGCGAAGACGCCACTGAAAAGTCATCTTCGCCGTTAAAGGCGATGTTGTGACGCTGGCGCAGGACCTCGGTCGCCTGCTGAATGACGGCCGGCGAGCGTTCAGGCGTGGATGCCGCGATCAAGACGAAGTCAGCCATGCGCTCGCCCTTGGCATTCCGCAGAGGCTGGAGACGATCCCGGGCCGTCTCAAACGGCACGCTGATGACGTCATCATCGCTCCCTTCGGTGCCCGAAGAGCGCTGGGCGACCACACCGATCACCTTGAACTGGGTGGTCTCCAGGCGGATGTCGCTTCCAACCGGATCGCCGCCGCCGGGAAACAGCTTGCGATAGGCCACATTGCCCAACACCGCCACCCGCGCGGCTGACTGGTTGCTGGTCTCCTCCCACCAGGCGCCGTAGATCAGGGTCTGGCTCTGCAACTGCGGATAGTCATAGGACGTGCCGCGCACGCTTGTCTGGGTCTTGAGCGTTCCGACGTAGGCCTTTGCGTTCACACGAATGGTGGGAACCACGACCAGGGCATCCGGAACGCGATTGCGATCGCGCAGGGCGGCAACGTCGTTTTCCGTCAGCGTTCCGACGAAGCTGGGCCGCCCGCCCGAATTGAATGCGCCTGACCGGGCCGCGCCCCCCTTCGAGTCAATGGCCACCGGCAGCACAAACACCAAATTGGAGCCCTGCGCTTCGAACTGGCGATTGATGAGTTGCTGCACGCCGTTGCCCAACGCAACCAGCGATATGACCGCCATCACCCCAATGATGATGCCCAGGGTCGTCAGCGCGCTGCGCAGTTTGTTGGACGTAATCGCGCGCAAGGCCACGCGAAAGTTTTCTATCAGCATCAGTCAGTTCCCGCTGCGCCGGCGCAAAGCGCCCACGCAGGCTCGGTACCACCAACAAATCTGCCTGCCGAGACGATATCGCCCCGGCTTCGCCGGGGGGATATCGTCTCGGCAAACAGGTTAAGTTGGGAGCATTTACTCAAAGCGAAGCGCCTCGATCGGGCTGAGGCGGCTGGCGCGCCGGGCCGGCCAAAGCCCGAAGAACAGACCGACCAAGGTGGAAAAGCCGACCGCGACAATCACCGACGCGGGTTGCACATCGGCGGGAATCGCGGCCAGCCTCGAAGCCAGGCTCGCGCCGGCCACGCCGATCAGGACGCCCACAATTCCGCCAAGCGTGGCCAACACGATGGCCTCAACCAGGAATTGGGACAGAATGGCGCTGGATTTCGCGCCGATGGCCTTGCGGAGCCCAATCTCGCGGGTGCGTTCGGTCACGCTCACCAGCATGATGTTCATGATCCCCACCCCGCCCACGAGCAAGGAAATCGCCGCGATCGCGCCCAGAAAAGTGGTCAGCGCCGCCAGCACCAGTCCAAAGCTGTTGACCAGTTCGGCCTGGCTGCGAACGGTGAAGTCGTTCGGCTCGCCCGGTTCGATTTTGCGTTTGTCAGCCAGAATCTGGATGGTGTCGCGCTGAACGGCCGGCCGCGACGCATCGTCTGTCGCCTGAAGCAGAATGGTCGAGATGATGCGTTCGCCGCTCGTCCCCTGCGACTCGCTGCCAAACAAACGTTCCTGGGCCGTCGTGATGGGCGCAAACGCAATCGCATCCTGATCGCCAATAAACGACGCTCCCTTGGAGACCAGGGTTCCCACGATCCGAAACGGCAAACCATTGACTCGCACACTCTGATCGATTGGGTCTTCGCCGCTCTCGAAGAGATCCTTGGCGACGGATTGACCAATCACCAGCACCCGCGCGCGGCTGGCGATGTCCGCATCATCGATGAAGCGCCCGCTGGCGATCGTCCAGCCCTGGATTGACCCCACCTGAGGCGAGACGCCGTTGATGTTGACGTTTGAGCTCTTGCCCGTGAAGATGATGCTCGATGCCCGGCTGAACGAGACACCCATCGCGGAAGTGCCGTCCACGCCGGCAGACACGGCCCGCCAGTCCGACATCGTCAATTGCGCCGGTTGGGCGAAGGCCCCGCCGCCAAACCCGCGCTGCATGCGGCCCGGCGTCACCGTAATGACATTGGTGCCCGCGCTGGAGAACTGATCGGTGACGTACTTCTGCACGCCGCTTCCGATGCTGATCAGGGCGATGACCGCCCCAACGCCGATGCTGATTCCAAGCAATGTCAGAATCGCCCGAAGCGGGTTTGACCGCAACGTTCGAAACGCGAGACGGATGACCTCTATGAAGAACATATCGGATGCGCCCTAGACGTCCACACAGGCCCGGAGCTGGTCTGCGTTGATCTCGTCGGCCACGATCTTGCCGTCCGAGATGCGAATGATGCGCCGGCAATGCGAGGCGATGCGCTGATCATGGGTGACGAAGATGACGGTGATCCCCTTCTGCTCGTTCAAGCGCTGGAAGAGACACATGATCTCAGCCCCCGACTTGGAATCCAGATTGCCGGTGGGTTCGTCGGCCAGGATGATCGCCGGATCGGTCACCAGCGCGCGGGCGATGGCCACCCGTTGCTGCTGCCCGCCGGACAGTTCGTTCGCCTGATGGTCCAGACGTTCGCCCAGGCCCACCGCGCGCAGCGCGGCGGCCGATCGCTCGCGCCGCTCGCGCGTCCGAAGGCCGCTGTAGATGAGCGGCTGCTCAACATTGGACAGGGCCGACGTGCGGCGCAGCAGGTTGAACGACTGGAAGACAAATCCGATCTTCTTGTTGCGAATCTCGGCCAGGGCGTCATCCTTGAGATTCTCGACATCGACGCCATCCAGCCGGTAGGTGCCGGCGGTCGCCTGATCGAGGCAACCCAGGATGTTCATCAACGTAGACTTGCCCGAACCGGAGGGGCCCATGATGGCGAGCAGATCCCCCGGGTAGATCTTGAGCGTCGCGCCTTGCAGCGCGTGGACCTCGTGTTCACCCAGCTTGTAGGTCTTGGTCAGCAGATCCGCGTCGATGACCGGATCCGGCATCGTGGTCGTGGTCGTCATCGCTTACTGCCCCAGCACATTTGGCGCGAGCGGGGCAATCACGGTCATCCCCTCGGTCGCGCCCGATACCACTTCGCTGAACGTGTCGTTCCGCAGCCCGGTCTGGACTTCGACCTCGCGCGTTTTGTCGCCTTCGCGCAGGGTCAGGAAGGACTTGCCCGATGCCCGATCTCGTCGAATGGCCCAATTCGGGGCGAGCAGCGCGTTATCGCGCTTGTCGAGGACCACGGCGGCGTTGGCGGTCATCCCGATCTTGAGCGCCGGATCCGGGTTGGTCAGCACCACTCGAACCGAGTAGGAAACCACGCCATTGACAATGGTCGAGGTCGGCGCGATGCGATCGACCTTGCCCTTGATCTCGAGGCCGGGCAGTGAATCGAGGGTGATGTTGACATCCTGACCGACCCGCACCCGGGCAACGTCAACCTCGTCCACGGTCACATCGATTCGCAGCAGCGAGTTGTCGACGACCGTGATGACGGGTTGCGTGCCGCCTGACTCGCCAACGCGCAAGTTCACCACCGAGACAACACCGGCCACGGGAGCGAAGATCGTCGCCTGGTCAATCCGGCGTTGGGCCTGGCGCACTTGCACCTGGGCGCCCTCGATCTGGGCAAGGGCCTGCTTGCGCTGCGCCTCGGCCTGATCCAGGTCAAACTGGCGGGCGGGAAGTTTCACCTTTTCGAGGGACGCTTTCGCGCTCTGGACCTGCTGCCAGGCCGCGCCGAGTTGCGCGGCGTCCGCGCCCTGGCTGAGCTTGTCATACTGGGCCTTGGCCGAGTTGTAATTGTTGGTCGCCTGCTCAAGCTGGACGCCGGCGGGGTTCGACCCGATCGTGGCGGGATTGCGCGCGTAGGCCGCATCGTAGGCGGACTGAGCCGAACGCAAGGCTGCTTCGGTGTTGCGGAGAGAGGCTTCAGCCGCGGCGTAATCCGCCGCCACTGGTCCCTTGCGCACCTTTTCGTAATTGGCATACGCTGAGGACAGTGCCGCATCCGCCGCGTCAATGTCGGCCTTTCGGGGACCCTCGACCGTGCGGCTGTAGTTGGCATTCGCGGTCAGCAGCGCCGTATTGGCCTGAGCGAGCGAAGACTGCGCCTGGGCAAGACCCAGTTCCAGATCGGCCGTGTCGATTTTAGCGAGCGGATCGCCCTTCTTGACCACATCGCCCACTTTGACGTTGACAACGGCAACCGTTCCAACCTGTTGGAAGCCAAGACGGGTTTCCGCTTCCGGCTGGATATTGCCCGTCGCCGTCACCGTGGCGACGAGTGAACCCCGGGCCAGGGTGGCGCTGCGCTGCGCGGCGGGACTGGCGCCAGGGGCCTGGCCCGAACAAGCGGCCAGCAACAGGGCAACAGCGGCAGGGGCGGCCAGGCGCGAGAACCGCGCGGCACGCTGGGTGAAATCAACGAGAGTCATTTTTCTCCTCAGAAAGGTGGGTGGGTGGCAACGGCGCGCGCGAAGTCGGTTCGGCGTCCGTGGCAATACGCAGGCGAAGACCCTGGGCGACTTGTTCAGCCAGGCCAGCGTTGTCGGTCATCAGTCCAAGCAGGTCGCGCATGTAGGTGAGGCACTCACGGGCACGCGGCGTGCCAAGGACGCCCAGGGCGCGGTTAAGGCTATAGCGGCCGTCAAACTCGGCGAATGCGTCCAGAACACCCTCGGCCTTGCCCGTAATGGTGAGGGGGGTGCGGCGACGGTCATTTGGATCCCGACCGCGCTGGACGAGACCGTGCCGTTCCAGGGCGTCGATCACAGGTGTGAGCGAGGCCGGCTCGAGGGCGAGCATGCGGCTGAGTTCGGTCAACGTGCAGGGGTGACTGCGCAACATGCGCAGGACGCCATACTGAACCGCGCTCCCGATTTCGGGTGGCAGATGGCGCTCCAGGTCGACGCGCGATACGCGCGACACAATCGCCATCAGGACCGTCAATTCGGTCGCCATGGCTTTGATGTCTTCAGGGTCGTTCGCAGAGCTCGTCACTTAAATGATTAGTAGCCTTATTATATGGGCGCTGACTGAGGCATTGCTGTGCGCTCGGTGAGGCGGCGCGCCGGGTAGAATGGCCCCGATGCGCCTCTGGAGACCTCGCCGAATGGATGCGATGGCCCTCGCCCGGTCCGTCCAACAGATGGACGCGGCGACCGCCGCCAGTGGCGATCGGCTGATGCGCGCCGCCACTCAGGTCATCAACCTGCTGTGGGTTGTCGCGCTGACGTCGTTGCGGGGCGTCATCACCGAATACAGCCCCGCGCAGTTGCCCGCCTCGGTCCTGTCATTTGGCGGGCTGGCGGTCATCTCGATCGCCGCGCATCGCTTGCGCGAGCAACTCGCTCGCGACGTCTGGCTCGTCACGCGCTGGGCATCTTGGAGCGTGGCGCTGTCTGACTTATGGATCCGGGTGCGTTCAGCCGCGCATACGGTCCAGGTATGGCCACGGACCTGCCCGCCAGAACCCGGGCTTTTCCTCGCCAGCATTGCGATGGCCGGCGCCGCCATTTTCCGCTGGCGCTTGCGCGCCCCCGAAGCGGCCGCCGCGCTGGCGCAGCGCGTCCAGGGCCTGCTCCGCCACGCGCCCCTCGACATTGAAGCGCTTCGGCGCTGGCTGTTCGACTGGCTGCCCGGCTGGGATCCGGCCAGCGGCTTGCGCGTTGAAGGGCTCGTTCGCGTGAACGAGGTGATTTCCAGCCGCGTGCGCCCAACGCTATTTGCTCCGGTATCGCTCCCCCAGCGCTGCTGATTGCCGCGATTGTCCCCGCCGCGCGCCTGTGCCGGAAGCCGTTTGGCCCGGTAAATCACCCCGCCCACAAGGAGAGTCACGATGCCCGCATTTGGACAGGTCGATCAGCGCCTGGAAAGCAAGCTGGTCGAGCTATATCGCCTTCACAAGGAACGGTCGGCCAAGGTCGACTGGAGTTACCATGAGTTTCTGCCGATCAGCCGGCGACTGAAGCTGCCCGATCTTCGCCCCGACGGAAGCGATGATCTCCCGCGCGCCGACCTCTTCGAGCGCGAGATCGTCATCGTTCAGGACCCGCGCCGATCCATGCTCAGCCCGGAGATCTACCTCGCGGTCGAGACGGCTCTGCTGACGGAGGTCAATCTGCCCTGGTTCACCACCGAGTTGTACTCGACGTTCAAGGGTTCACTCCAGGTACTCATCGACTTCGTCCACACCTGGACCGCTGAAGAGGACCAGCATGGCGACCTGCTTGACACCTACTTGCTATTGACTGGAAACGGCGACGCGCTGGAACGTCGCAAACTGCGCAAGACCGTCGTTGAAGGCGGTTTCGAGACGGGCCTGACAACTCCCCTCGAGACCATGGTCTATACAACCATCCAGGAACGGGCAACGATGGCGTTTTACCTCAACGTCGCCCAGGCCTGCGAGAGCCAGGATCCAGGGCTTGCGCGGGTGCTGCGCCGGCTCGCCCGCGACGAGACGCTGCACTACGCTTTCTATCGAGATGCGGTCAAGGCCCATCTCGAGATCAATCCGAACCTCGTCCAGCTCGTCACGGACGTGATGCTCAACTTCGAGATGCCCGGCCGGGGCATGCCCGACTACGAGCGCCGGGTGGCCATCATCGCCAAACACGCCCATTACGGGCCGGCCGAGTATTACTCGCAGGTGCTGGATGAGCTGATGGGCCAGTGGGATATTCGGCGCCTGCAACCCACTTACCCCGAGGCGCGCGAAGCGCTTCAGAAGGCCATCGCCCACGTCGATCGGCTGGCCCGCATCGCCACCCGCGGCGCGCGTAACCGGCCCGCGCCGGCCAAGGCTGAAGCCGAGGACAGGCTCGCGCACGGGGACAGCTAACCAAATTCGCGGAAACACAGGGCCTGGCTTCGCCAGGCCCTGTGTTTCCGTATTTCCGCGGCCCGCTCAAGCCCGCGCCAACGTCAGCGCCGCCACCTCGGCGGCTCCCGCCGCGTAGAGGGCGTCGGCACAGGCCCGCAGTGTCGCCCCCGTGGTGTACACGTCGTCGATCACCAGGACACGCCGTCGGGTCACCCGGTCAGGCCGGGCGGCGAACGCGCCGGCCACGTTGGCCTGGCGCGCGTCTCGGTCGAGCTGGGCCTGCTGAGCGGTGGCGCGCTGGCGCGTGAGCGCTGTCCGCTCCAGGGGACAGCCAATGATCCGGGCCACCACCACGGCCAAACGCTCGCTCTGGTTGTATCCACGCTCGCGCTGGCGGGCGGCGTGCAACGGCACGGGCGCAATCAGATCGGCCGCCCAATCAGCGGCGCCAGCCCGCCAGGCGCGCGCCATCCTCTCGCCAAAGGGGCCGGCCAACTGCGGTGAACCGCCATACTTCAGGGCATGAATCCCCTCGCGCAGCGGCGGCGCAAAACGCGCCCAGGCGATCTCGAGCAAGGGCCGGCCATCCTCGAGCCGGGCCCGCGTAATGCCTGCCGGGCCAAGCGGCGCTTCGCCAGCCGCGCATGACCAGCACCACCAGCCCTGCCCGGCCGCGCCGCAGCCGCCGCAGCGCGGCGGATAAAGAAGATCCAGGCCTAGCCCGACACTATGCCGAATCTTGTCCCATAATAGGTTCATGAACTTCCCTCTTGCGCGCCCGGTATAGGACGTTACAATTTGGCCACGATGTTTGGATCAACCATATTGGATGTCGTCATAGGCGTCGTCTTTCTGTTTCTAGCATTGAGCCTGGTCACCAGCATGCTCAACGAAGCCGTCGCGGGCTTTTTGTCTTTGCGCGGCCGCACCCTTGAGCAGGGCGTGCGAAGCATGCTGAACGATCCCGCGGGCGAGCGCCTGGCCCGTCAAGTGTACGCGCATCCGCTCGTCACCGCGCTCGCCAAGCAGACTACGCTGGATCGCATTCTGCGCCGGACGCCCAGGCCTCCCTACCTTCCGGCCGCCGTGTTCTCGGCCGCGTTGATGGACAGCATTGTCGACACGGTTGTCCCCGACGCGCCCGACCGTCAGAAGCTCATGGCCGAGCTGGGCAACGTGGTGGTGTCGCTGCCGCCCGAGTATGACAACATCAAGCGCGGGTTGATCAGCCTGATCGATGATGCGGCCGGCGATGCGCGCAAGATCAAGGACAATCTTGAGAAGTGGTTCAACGACTCCATGGAACGCGTGGCAGGCTGGTACAAGCGTCTTGCCCAGAAGATCACGGTCGGGGTCGCGATCGTGCTCGCCCTCATCACAAACGCCGACATGCTGATGGTGGCGAACGCGCTGCATCGCGATTCAGCCGTCCGCGGCGCGGTGTCCGCCGCCGCCGCCGAAGCGGTCCGCAGCGCGATTCCGGGCAACTCGTTTGACTCGCTGATTGCGGTCAACAACGCCCTCACCCGGATCGATCTGACCGATCTGCCGGTTGGCTGGCAGCCGAAACCCGGCGCCGTTGCCGATCCGCGCCAGGCCCCCACCACCTTGCAGGGATGGTTGGCCAAATTGGCGGGGATCGCCTTCACCATCATTGCCGTCAGCATGGGCGCGCCATTCTGGTTCAACGTGCTGGGCAATATCGTGCGGCTGCGCATCGACGGCGAGCCGCCCTCAACCGCAAAAGGGAGCAACCCATGAACGACCTCATCTTCCTGACCGCATCTGTTGCCCGCCCGCTCTTTCAAGAAGGCGCTCCAGAAATCCCCGCTGCCATCTTTGTCGCGGCGCTTGGCCTGATCTTGCTGGGCGCCGGGATCGCGGCCGGGCGGCTGACCGCCAATCGGGCGATTCGGGCGGCAAAGGCGGAATCCGAGCAGATCCGCTTCGCCAATGAAGCCGCCGTGGTCGCGCGCAGCCAGGCCGTCAACGAACGCGAGCGCGCCCTGGGCGAGCTTGACACGCGCAAGCAGGAGCTCAACCTGCTCGAGAACCAGATCCGCTCGCTACAGCGCCAGCTCGATCAGGCGCGGGCCGCGTGGCGGGCCGCCGAGAAACAGGTCGAGGACCTGGGCAATCAGGTCAAGGAAGGCCGCGCTCAGACCGACGCGCTGCGGGTCGCCAACGTCAACCTCGAGAAGGTCGCCACCGAACGCCAGATTGCCCTCAACAAGGCAAATCTGCATATCACCGAACTCGAAGCGCGCCTGGCGGATACCCAGAGCGCCGCGTCTGAACGCCAATCCCTCCTGGCCAACGCAAACGCCCAGATCAGCCGCTATCGCTCGCGCATCGTGGAGCTCGACTACGCGGCGTCCGAACTCGAGTCGGGCGTGTCCTCGCTTGGCACCTACATGCAGGCGCTGCGGCGGCGCATGGCGGAAGCAGCCACCCTGGAAGACGTGCCCGCCCGCCCTGCCCCAATCGCGCCCGCGCCGGAAGACGGCCTGCCGGTCTGGACTCCGCCCGAGCCCGAAGACCCGGCGGCCGGGAGTCTCGCCGACGCCGCCGGCAGCGTGGAGGACAAACTCGCTTCACTGGCGGGAAATGTTGCCGCCCTCGGCGCAACGCTTGGCATGTCTCCTGCAACGTTGGATAACGCCGGCGTGACGTCTCCCGAACCGGCTCCCCCGCCCATCCAAGAAGCCCAGCCTGAGCCGGTCATCCCCGCCGCCGCCATCCCCGACACGGTTGAGGAGGCCAGCGACTTCACACGCCTGCAGGCCATCAAGGGCATCGGGGTGATGTATGCGCTCACCCTGACCAAGAACGGTCTCTCAACGGTCGCTGATCTGGCCAACGCCTCGGTCGACCAGGTCGACGCCGTGATCCGCGCGCCGCGCTGGCGCAAACCCGACTATGCCGACTGGATCCGCCAGGCGCGTGAGGTGGTGGGGGTGGCTGCGCCGGCCTGACAACCGTCACGGCAATCACACTCGGAGGCGACACTCCCGACCCCGGCGCAGGCCGGGCCGGGGGACGTCGCCTCCGATGTTTGTTTTTCGAAGGCCGCCGCGCCAGCAGTTCGAGGCCGGCTCAAACGCCGCGGCGCGGCGCGCGTGGCTTGACCGTCGCGCGCGCGGTTGCGGGATCGCTTGCGGGTGGCGCGTCACCCGCCGGCGGCTCGGGCGGCGCCGGAGTGGCGCGCGGCTCATCCTCGTCCAGCAGGCTGACCAGGGCCGGGTGCGCGTCGCACCAGGGCTCACTGTCGGCATATTCCATCGCCGCCAGCATCTGCAGCAGGGGGGCCAGTTGTTGCGGGTCATCAAGCCGATTGCGCGCGTGCACTTGTTTCAGCACTGCCCGTTGTTCGGCGGTCAGGATGCGCCGGTACTCGCCGCGGATTTCGGCCTCGGCCCCCAGCACATGGTCGATCTCAATCCGCCCCATCCGATGGGCGCGCGTAATCGCAAAACGAATCACCCGCATGAGTTCGCGAAACACCCCGCCGCTGATCCGGGCGGCTTCGTCGAGGGCCCGGGTGGAGATCAAATCGGGGTTGAGCCGCCGGCGCACGGTCTCGCGCATCACGTCGTAGCCAACCGGATCGCGCCGGCTCGAACCCCGTTTGCGCAGCTTGACATTGGGCAGAAACACCGCCCGATCGCGGATCGCCTCGAATTCAGGCGTGTAGAACAGCGAACTCGAAACGGTATAGACGATGGCGAAGTTCGGTTGCAGCATCGTTTCTCGATGGCCGTGGAAAATGGCCCGCGCGGCCGGCGCGTCCACCTTGTCGAGGTCATCGATCAGAACAAGCGGTGTCTTCTTTGTCTGCGTTTGAATGACGTCGGCGATATGGTCGATCGCTTCGGCAAGCTCGCTCATCCCGCGTTCGATAATCTGGCGCAATTCCTGGCGCGTGCTGGGTTCGAACTTCACCCGGGTTGCCAGGCGGGCAAAGAACACGTCGAGCCCGCCGTCCACATCCACAGACGGCATCTTGCGCGCGCGCACGATCTCCTCGGTCACCTGCCCGCGCCAATGGTCCAGCTCGCTCTCCAGCGAATCAGGGATGCGCCCGCCCCGAGCCTTGAACTCGCGGTACATCCGGCCGCCGATCGCCAGCAACACATCGCGATAGTCCAGGTTATTGACATCCGCTTCGTCGCGAATGCTGAACAGGACGGGGAAATACTTGGCCCGGATCTCGGGATTTGCCGCAACGCGGCGGAGCTCGTTCGATTTTCCGCAGCCGCGGTTGCCGGAAAAGAAATACTTCGGCGGCAGGCGAAATGGCGCGCCCAGTTCATCCTCAAGCCGGGCGACCGGATTCTCCGGGCGTTCGACATAAAAGGGATTTGGGGCGCCGCCCGGCAATGGTTCGAGTGGAAGGTCCAGCTCGAAATTCGGCCAGGCCCGGCGCAGGTCTGACGCGGCGGTGTACGAGAAGGTCATGGCCGGTCGTCCACGCGCAAGTTGTGCCACTCATCCGATTGGGCAAAGATCCCGAGGTGGGCGACATGGGTGGTCACAACAACCGGGTTGAGGCCGCTCGCGCGCCCGGCCACCAGCGCCTGGGCGGCCAGAATCACGTCCATGTCCAGGGCGCCCTCGCGGACCCCCACCCCAAGGTCGGTCCGGCCAAACTTCTTGGCCGCCGCCCAGATCTCCGAGGCGCGCAGGAGCGCGTCGGTGCTCAGGGGCAGGTAGAACATCGCCGCTTTGAGATCATCCAGGGCCCGAAGCGCCCGCATGCGGTCGGTCCGCAGCAGTTCGCGGCGGACCTCGTAGTCGGCAATCTCCGGGATCGCAAAACGGCCGCCCTGGCGCAACAGGTCGCGCGTCCAACGATGACACTCCAACGCCGCGGCCGACGCGGTCGGGTTGGTGAGCAGGCTCAGCATCCCGGCGTCGAGGACGAACAGCGTTGTGCGCGTGTCTACGATGTTCACGGTTTCTTCGGCGGGCGCGCCGGGCTCGCGAAGAGCTTGCGCGAATCAGCGCGCTCGCGGTCCAGCGCCTTCACCAGATAGGTCAACGTCTCCCGTTGCGCAGTCGCCTCGTCGGCGGTTGGCGCCGACAGGCGCTCCAGCAGCAAAATCGCCGCCTGATTGCGCGCGCGCAGGGCCTCGTCATCGATCATTCCCGGATACGTGAGCGGGTCGGCCGCCGGCGCGGGCTCGGGCGGCACGGGCGGCGGCGCGGCGGGTTGCGGACGGGTCGGCGATATTGTTTGAAGCCGCGGCGGCGGCTCGGTCACCCTGGCCTGCGTCCCCCGCCGGGACGGCTGTCCTGACATGCCCGCCCGATAGTCCAGCAGCGAGCCGTGGTTGATGAGCAATGACGTTCCGAGCTTCTGAGCCTCAATCGCGCCATCGCGCGCAAGTTGGCGCACGTATTCCTGGTTGTAGCCGAACTCGGCCGCGGCTTCGCGCACGGTGAGCCATTCACCACGGTCAAATGGGGTTGCGGCGGCTTTGCTCATTGACAGGTTCCTAGTGCCAAACTAGACGCATTGTAGCATGCAAGGTCGAAAGGCAAAACAGGCCCCCGGGCGGCGCATTACCCCCCCCGCCGGTCCTCAGACATCACGCGGGCCTGCCGAATCCAGCCATCGAAGTCCAGCCTTTTGTAGAAGGGGGCCTTGACCATGTCGCGCAGACGTTCGGGCGAAGCCGCGCGAAGATCGTCGACGGTCCGAATGCCCGACGCCAGGAGCTTGGCCGCCAAATCTCGTGTGAGGCCAGGAAACTTCGCCATGACCACCCCGTTTGTCAATGCCAGATCGACGGTCGCGCCGGGCAGCGGCGGGACGAAATCTTCCGCGTCGCGCGCCCCGCGCAGGAAGGTCGGCACCTCCAGATCTTCGCGCTCCTGCTGCGGGGGGCGCTCCGCCTTGACGGTCGCGCGCGCGGGTGGCGTGTCGGACGTGGACGCTCTGGGCGCGCCGCGCGGTTCCGGGCGCGGATCGCGCATCAAAGCCAGCACATCCGTTTCGCGCGCCTCAGCCGCGGCCTTACGCAGCCGCTCAATCACCAGCCGTTGATTTGCGGCATCCTTGATCGCCGCCTCGAGCCGCTGGTTCAGCATCGTGACCTGCGCGGCCAACCGCTCGCTCGTCCCCGATCGATCAGCGGATTCGTTCTGAACCTTGTCCAGGGTGGTCTGCAGGCTGGTGACATGCTGCCTCAGGCTGGCCAGAGCCGCTTCACGATGCCCGGCCAGTTCCTCGGCCTGATTGGCCGCGGCCTGAGCCTTGCGCAATTCGCGCGCGAGCAGGGACAGCACGGGCTCGCCTTCGCGCTGGCTCTGGGCCTGAACACGCTCGAGCAGCGCGGCATCATCTGCCTCTACGGCGAAGCTCGGCCGCAGGTCAGCCAGCTCCTGGCGCGCATCTTTGTGGGCGGCGCGCAGCTCACCCACATCCCGGCTGAGCGCTTCAGCGCTGCCGCGCTGCTGCGCCGCCTCGCGCGTGGCATCGTCGGCGCGCGCCTCGACTTCGGCGAGTTTCTGCCGCAGCCGCTCAATCTGGGTCGCCTGATCGGCCGCCTGGCGGGTGCGCTGATCGACCAGGGCAAGCCGCTGAGATGACTGTTGTTCGGCCCGCTGCAGGTCGCGCTGCGCCTGAGCAAGCTGCCGGGCGAGCTCGGCCTGACCGCCCGCGCGACCGGCGTCGGCGATTTGCTGGGTCAGGCGCTGAATCATCTTTTCCTGGCTTGCGAGCCGCTCTTCGGCCCCGCGCACGCCAGCCTGCGCGGCCTCCATGTCCCGGGTGGCGCGCTCGAGCAGCCGCTCATACTCGGACACGGACAGCCGCGCCTGCTCGGAGGCGGAGCGCGCCTGACGGGACTCCTGCGTCATGTGGGCGATGGCGGACAAACGCTCTACCGCATCGCGGCGGGCCGCCTCAAGCTCACGATCACGCTGGGCGAGCTGGGCGCGCAATTCGCCGATGCGGGCATCCCGAATTTCAATCTCTCGCCGGCGTTCGGCCTCGGCTGCCGGCGAGACCGCCACTGACCGCTCAGACCCCGCCAGATCGTGCTGGCTGCGGGCCAGCGACTGCTGGGTGGTTGACAACTGCTGGGTGAGGCTCGAAATCACCTGCTGCTGTTCCACTCCGAGCTTGTGCGCGCGCTCGAAACGGGCGCTCAGGTCCTTGACCTGAATATTGAGCCGGGTTGCCTGGGCCTGCGCTTCCGACAGTTGCCGCTGCGCCTGATCGTAGCGTGCCTGCTGTTCGCCGACCTGGGCCGCCAGCCGTTGCATCGTCGCGTGACGCTCGGCGGCCGCGCGCTCAGCGTCCCGGGCAATCGCCCGCGCGCGCTCGCCCTCGGTCTGCAGCGAGTGCGAGGCTGCCTCCAGATCAAGCCCGCGCCGCTGCGCGATGTCGAGCGAGGCCTGGGTCTGGGTCAACAGCGCGCGGGCTGCCTGCCACTGGGCGCGATACGACTCGCGCTCGCGGGTGCGCTCCTGCGTTGCGCGCAACGCCCGATCCAATTCCTCTGTCGCCGCCCGAGCCGTGGCCATGGCCCGGCCGGCCTCGCGGCGCCAGGCGCGGGCCTTGCCCGCCACCAGACCGATTGCAGGCAGCGCCAGCAAAAACGCGGCCAGCACGGCCGCCAACGCTGCGACGAGCAGCCATCCAGGATCGCCAATTTGATACGGCATGTGTGATACAAGGCGCCGATCGAGAGGGGGCCTTGCACCGTTTTGCTCACATCCAGCAACACGCAAGGTCCAGCCCAACCGGTCAATGTGTCAGGCATGGTATCCACCTCGGCGCGAGGCGTCAATGCGCAACTAGCATTGCGCGAGGCACCTTGTATTGCACTAG
>JAGOCU010000018.1 GCA_017998555.1 Thermoflexales bacterium | reverse complement strand
GGCTGGGCCCGCGCTCGATGGCGATGCCGTCAGACCGAAGCTGTTCGGCCATCGCCTTGACGTCATCGACGACGAGGCACAGGTGCATGTAGCTGATGGGCTGGCCGGTCACCAGCGGACCCGAGGCGGGAAAGACCTCGATGAAACGGTCGCCGGCCACATGCAGGTAGACCAGCATGAGCGAGCCGTCCTCGCGGTTGAGGCGAAAGGCTTCGCGAATGCCCAGTTTGGCGTAGAAGGCGAGCGCGCGCTCGAGATCGGCGCAGGCAAAGGCGGCGTGTCCGAGATCGGTAATCATGGTTCCTCCAGGACTCCGGCGCACCGCGGAACACCAGCAGTGTCCATTCTCGGAGACGATATCCCCCGGCGAAGCCAGGGAGTTTCGTCTCCGAGAATGGATGCTGCGGTCCCTAGCTTGATGCAGCGGAGGAAGTTCGGGCCGGCAATTCGTAGACGTCGTTCATCGACGTGATCACATCGTTCAGGCCGGCCATCTGTTCGGTGATGTTGTCGCGCAGGCGTTGGGTGCGGGCGCTGTTCACATCCCGGGCGTCGATGAGCAGCATTTGGGAGTAGACCGTGCCCAGCGCGGTGAGCGTGTTTTCGAGCTGCAACTCGGCCTTGTCCATCGTCGCGTCAAGCGCTTCCAGCATATTGAGCTGACCTTGACGCTGATGGATCGCATTGGCGATTTCGGCCTTCACCGACTCGTCACGCTCCTGGGTCATCCGCATCTTGAGCTGCCCGATCGATGTGGGAATGGTCCTGGTGTCCTTCTGGATCACGTCGTTGAGCCGGTAGGCGTCGATTTTTTGCGCCAGCGCATAGATCCGGCCCACCCACTGCTCGACCTGATTTGACACATCCTGCATCCGGACCGTGAAGGCGCCCTCGCCGGCTTTGGCGACGACCTGGTCAATCCGTTCCCGATAGTCGGTGGCGCGCCGCACGATGTCGCGCAGGTGAGCGCTCTCGATTTTCTCCAGGTCGTACTCTTCGCGCAGGGCCTGGGCGGCCGCCTTTTCACCAGCCGAGCGGTCGAGGACCTTTGCGCCAACGGCGACCACCCAGACTGGCACCAGACCAACCAGCCAGGTGATGGCCGGCAAGTCCAGGATCGGCACCCGCACGTTGAGCCCAATCAACAAGATGCCCGCCGCGACGATCAGACCGCTGATCGGGGTGAGAATGGCGTTGGCAAGCATGTTGCCAAACGTGCGTTGTCGCAGCTTCATGTCGATACGCGGATGGCCCTGGAACCCTCAACACCACCCGATACCGGAGGCGATATCGCCTCCGGCAGGGGTGTTTTCGGGCGTTCCTATTTGTTGATACCCAGGCGGCGCTTGCGCTCTTCGAGCTGTGAATCGAGCTCGCCCTTGCCAAGCGCCTCGTCCATCTGGGTATCGAGATTCTGGGCCGCGATCTCCGCCCGCGCGCTGGCCGAATCAAGCCGGTTGCGGATGCCCTCGGCAATGCGAGCCACGTCCTGATCGCCCATCCCGGCCAGGTCGTCGATCGACTTGATGGCCCGGTTGGTGATTTCCTTGGCCTTGGCCAGCTCGAGCAGATGGGCCATCTCCTCGCGCTGCTGGCGGATGGTCTGCAGCTTGGTCTGCAGCTTGAGCCGGGCATTGAGCAGCGATTGATATTCCGAGGCCTGGCGGGTGGCCTGCTGCTCATAGGTCTCGGCCATCGTCTTGACCGAATTGAGCTTGGACTGGGCCGCGCGAGCGAGGTCGTCCTTGCCCTGGCTCAGGAACATATCAATGTTGCGATCCAGGTCGATGACCTGCTTCTTGAGCTCATCGCGTTTGCGTTCGAGGGTCTTGACCTGCCCGCCGACGGTGGCGGCGGCATCCTCCAACGCGTCAAGGTTGTTATCCACGTCGCGGATATACTGATCGATGACGGCAATGTTGTTGCTTTGAAGGGCCTTGTCCACCAGCGCGTGGAGGTTCGCCTTGATCAAGGTATCGACTTTTTCGAGTAGAGAAGCCATGAAATCACCTGTTGTGGGTCGCCTGTCATCTGGATGTCAAGCGGATTGACCTTCGGCGCGTTAGTCTGTATCAACGTGCCGGCGCGGCATAGTATAGCCAAGAGCGCCGGGAGAAGAACGCGACGCCCGCGTCGCACGGAGAAGAAACAATGAAAGCCCAAACACTCATCCCCACATTTATGCTGAGCGTGCTGGCCCTCGCGTCCTGCGCCGGCGCGGCCGCGCCGGCGCCGTCCAATGCAAGCCGCGAGTCCGTTGCCCCGTCAGCACCGGTTACTGCGCCCAAGGCCGGCGGCACCGCTGCCGATGCGCAATCTCAAGCCGGGCAAACCGATATCACCGACCGCTTGGTGATCCGCACGGCGAACCTCACCCTGATCGTCAAGGACACTTTGGCCAGCCTGGACGAGATTGGGCGAATGACAACCGAATTCAAGGGTTTCATTCAGTCGTCGAACACAACAAAATACGCTCAGGGGTCGCAGGCGACCATCGTCATCAAGGTGCCGGCTGACAAACTGGATGCCACCCTCGAACGGGCGCGCAAGATGGCCATTGAAGTCCGCAACGACCAGGTGACCGGCCAGGACGTAACGGCCGAATTCTCGGACCTCAGCGCCCGAATCAAGAACCTCGAAGCGGCCGAAACGCAACTCCGGACGATCCTGGAGAAGTCGACCAAGACCGAGGACGTGCTGGCCGTGTATCGCGAATTGACCACGATCCGGGGTCAGATCGAACAGGCCAAGGGCCGGGCTCAATTCCTGGCCACGTCGGCGGCGATGTCGACCGTCACGATTTCGCTCATCCCCGATGTCATCGCCCAGCCCATCGCAGCCCCGGGCTGGCGGCCTGAGGGCGAGTTCAAGAACGCGGTGGAAGCGCTGATCCGCATCCTGCAGGGACTCGGCACCCTGGCGATCTGGCTGGTGGTCACGGTGCTGCCGGTCCTCATCATCCTGGCCCTGCCCTTCGTGGCCCTGATCGCGATCGTGCGGGCGCTGAATCGCCGCCGGCCGGCCAAGGCGAAGGCCATGCCGATGGTCCAGCAACAGCCAATGGCGCCGCCACAGCAGCCGCCCGCGCCGCCGAAAGCATAAATCTCAACCGCTCCTTTCTGAAGCGATATGTCCCCGGGCTTCGCCCGGGGACATATCGCTTCAGAAAAAGTCCCATAGCATGCGAGACCTCTTATCCGACATCGGCGACTGGCAGGCCTTGAGCCTGCCAGTCGCCGTCGCCACCGTCATCCGCACCTGGGGCAGCGCCCCGCGCGGCGTGGGGGCCAAAATGGCCGTTGCCGACGGCAACCGCATCTCGGGCTCGGTCAGCGGCGGCTGCATCGAGGGCGCGGTCTATGAGGCTGGGCTGGAAGCGTTGGGCGACGGCGGGCCGCGCACGCTTCATTTTGGGATCGCCGACGAGACCGCCTGGGAGGTCGGGCTGGCCTGTGGCGGGGAGATCGAGGTCTTCGTCGAAGCGCTGGCTCCTGCGACCGAGTCCCTCTGGCGCGAGGCGGCCCGCACTGGCCTGGGTCTCGCGACCGCGGTCGTGGTCGGCGGGCCCCCCGACCACATTGGCCTGCGCGCGCACCTGTGGGCGGACGGACGGGCCGACAACGTCGATGCGCTGCCCGGGTTGCGGGATGCGCTCGAGGTGGCTCTCAAAAGCGGGGGCCCGGTCCGGAAAACGTTCGGCCCGCTTGACGTGTTTGTCGATGTCAGCCTGCCAGCACCCGGCCTCATCTGCATTGGAGCCGCCCACATTGCCATCCCGCTGGCCGAGATCGCCGCCACGCTTGGATTTCGGGTGACGGTCATCGACCCGCGCAGCGCCTTCGCGTCCCCAGCCCGTTTTCCGCGCGTCGACGCGTTGATCAACGACTGGCCGGTCCGCGCTCTGGCCGGGCTACAGATCAGCCGGGCGACCGCCTTTGTCGCCCTCAGCCACGACCCGAAGATCGACGATCCCGCGCTCGAGATCGCGCTGCGGAGCCCGGCTTTTTACGTTGGAGCGTTGGGCAGCGTCAGCACGCATGCAAAACGACTTATCCGCCTGCATGCGGCCGGTTTCGGCGAAGCCGATCTTGCCCGCCTGCACGCGCCGATCGGGCTCGAACTCGGCGCGCACGCGCCCGAGGAAATCGCGTTGTCCATCCTGGCGGAGATCGTGGCGGTTCGAAATGGGTTGCCGGGCCGGCGCTAACGCTCCTCAGCGTGTGTCTCCTGAAAGCGAAATCCCCCGGCTCCGCCGGGGGATTTCGCTTTCGAAAGGTGACCGGCAGCGCTAATTGACGTACTTGAAGCTGAGCAGCTTCTTGTTCGTCAGCACATAAACCAGGTTGTTCACCGGGTCAATCGACATGTCGATCATGTTGGCGAACTCGCCGCCCGGCGGGCGATACTGGCGCTGAAATTCGCCGTTCTTGCCGAGCTGCCAGATCGCGCCGTTGTCCACATCCGCGAGGAATACGCTGCCGCGCTGCTGCTCCTGCGCGCTAAGCGCGATCGCGACCGAGCGGCCAATCGGTTCGGGTGGCGAGACCGCAAACGTCGCCGGCGCGCTGGTCAGATACTTCAAGACCGTGCCGTTCCGTTGCAGCACATAGACCGCGCCATCGACGGCGATGTCGATGGTCGTCGTGAGAGGCCCATACGGTTGACGGAAGTAGGAGCTCCCCGCAAACGCGCCATCGGATTGGCGGGTGAAACGCCAGATCTGGCCGACGCCGGCGTCCAGGGCGTACAGATTGCCATTCCACAGCTCACCCGCCACGATCTGGCTCGTGCCGCTGATCAACCCGGCCGGCCAGCGAATCAGGCCGGTCTGGTTCTCGGCCGCCTTGTATTCGAAACCAGTCTCCTGCCCGAACAGCACCGCGCCTTCGGTCCGCCAGCGATCGCCGACCGAGCTGGCCCACGCGACATCGCGCAACTGCGGGCCATTCGGCTGCTGGGGGAGGATGAGCTGGAGCGCGTCGGCGATGGGCCGGCCGGCGTTGCGCACGAGATGATCGACGGTGCCGTTGGCCCGGTCCATCACAAACGCGCCCAAGGTGGAGGCGGAGATGCGGCGCTCGTCGGAAGCAGCCGTGAACTCGTAGACGCTTGTGACCTGGACCCGGGTAATGCGCCGCAATTGGTCGAGCCGCGCGCTCAGCTCGGCCTGCGGGCGCTCAAATGTCTTGTCGCCCGGGGCTTTCGCGTTGAAGGCGGCAATCGTGTCAAGCGCACGTTGGACAGAAGTCCGCTGGGCGGTGGGATCCAGGCCTTCGGCCGAGGCCTGGGCGATTTGCGCCTTGGCCGTGTCCTGGAGTTGGATGCGCTCGGCCTGGCCGCTCAGATTCATGTACAGGATCGTAACGATGACGGCGACCGCGATCGGGAGCAAAATGGTCGCCGCGCGCAGCCCGATCATCGCCGCGCGCGAACGCTCGGCCGCGTCAATGGCGCGCGGCGCCTCGGGCAGCATGCTGGCGGCGACTTCGCCAATTGTCTTGCGCGCAGCGCCGCCGGCCTTGCCCAACCCAAACCCAAGCGCCCCGCCGATCCGGCCAACCGCCGTTCGGGCCCCGCTGGCCAGAGCGCTCAACGGTGATGAGGATGCGGGCGAGGACGGACGGACGGATGCCGCGACGGGCGTCGTCGCCGGAACGGGCGCCCGGGGCGCGCCGGCGACCGGCGCTTCCGAGGCGGGTGCAACAGCAGTGCCATAGGTCACCGCGTCTGTCAGGGTCAACGCCACGCCGGTCAGGCTGCCCTGTTTGACATTGGCGTTGAGATAGCCAGCAATCAGACGAGCCTCACCCTTCCCCATGCACCGGTTGATCAGGTGATCGTTCACATCGCGGCAGGAATACGCGCCGGAGATGACAAACGCGTCGCCGGGTTGCCACGGGAAGTTGGAAAACTCGACATCCTCCGTCCGCGTAGCGCCGATGGGCGATTGCAGCCGGGCCGGTTCGACCCGCTCAAAGGCGCCTGCCCGACCGCGGGCAAAGGCGAGGGCGGGGCCCGCCTGGGCGATGACGACATGGCTGGCATCCGCAGCCGCGCAGGTGAGCGAGCCCTCCAGCCGGCTGACAGCCCCCCGATTGAGCGTCAAAACCGTATCGCTGGCCCGAGTGATGGCGGCCCGCAGCGCGGCAGTCTGGCTGCCCGGCGCGCGCCAATAGGCATCGCAGGCGGCCGCCCCGATCTCAGCCAGCGCGTCGGGCGACGCGCCGGGAAAGTCCATGAAAACAACAAGACTCTCGCCGGGACGGGCCGAGCGCCGGCCGGCCTCCTGGGTGATAACCTGGGCGGCTTCGCCGAACTCAGTACCCTTGATGACGTGGATGGTCGAAACGGATATCTGCGGCACAGTCGCATTTTAGTGCGTCTCGGGCCGGGGCGCAATGCGAACGGGGTATCAGCCATGGCTCTTGCAAAGTCAGCTGCACCGCGCCCAAAGCGCCCCAGCCCGGTTTCGGGCCTGCAATCAACAGGAGAACGGGAGAACGGGAGAAGGAATTCACCATCCCGCTCTCCTGTAAACGACCGTAGACAGCCGGCCATTGTTACGTGTGGCGCAGTTCAGGGATCCTGTCAGGGGACGCTGCAAGAGCCATGCGCTGTCAGCCAACCGTCAGCTTCAACATCCAGGCCCTGCGGTATGATCGTCGCGACATGATTCCCGTAACAGCCGAGCAGTTTCGCCAGGTCATGCGCCGGTGGGCGAGCACCGTCAACATCGTCACCACCCGCCATGACGGCCTGGATTACGGGCTGACGGTGACGGCTTTTTCTTCCCTGGCCGCGACGCCGCCGCTGGTGTTTGCCAGCATCAACACCCACACCCGAACGCACCCCCTGATCGAGAAGAGCGGGATTTTCTGCGTGAATTTCCTCTCCCCGACCATGAAGCACATCTCGGATCGCTTCGCTGGCCGCCTGCCGGATGAGGAGCGTTTCGCCGGTCTCGCCCATCGGGTCGCGGTGACCGGCGCGCCCGTGCTCGACGACGCGATCGCCTTTCTGGATTGCAAGGTCGTGCAGGCGTTCGCGGCGGGCGACCACACGATCTTCGTCGGAGAGGTGCTGTCGGGCGACGTGCAGCATCCCGAGCAGACACCCCTGCTCTATTTCAACGGCAAGTATCGCGGCCTCGGCGGCGAGATCACGGAGTAGAGGCCACTATGGGATTCAAAGCGATCACCGACGCATTTGCCCGGGCCAAAGCCGAAGGCCGGCCGGCCCTGATGCCCTATTGGCCGCTGGGGTATCCGGATGGGGAGACCTCGCTGCGGGTAGTCGAGGCGATTGCGCGAGCCGGCGCCGACATGATTGAGTTGGGCGTGCCGTTCAGCGACCCGCTCGCCGACGGCGTCGTCATCCAGCGGGCCACCCAGGTTGCGCTCAGCCACGGCGCAACGGTGGCCGGGTGCATTGCGCTGGCCGGGCGCGCGCGCGCGCAAGGGGTCAGGCTGCCGATGTTCGCCATGGGCTATCTGAATCCGTTGCTCGCGCACGGCGAGGCCGCCTATGCCGAGGACTGGCGCGCGGCGGGCGTGGATGGTCTGATCGTCCCCGACCTGCCACCCGAGGAGTCGGAGACGCTCCGGGCCGCCTGCGACCGAAATCAGCTTGCCCTGGCCCAGTTTGTCGCGCCGACATCGACGAGCGCGCGGATGGGCCTGGCGGCCGCGGCGGCAACGGGATTTATTTACGTTGTGCAGGTCACCGGGGTGACCGGCGCCCGAACCGAGCTGGCGGCCGGTCTGGGTGATTACGTCGCGCGGGTGCGGGCGCAAGCCGGAACGACGCCGATCGTGGTCGGGTTTGGCGTCAGCACCGCCGCCCACGTCCGCGCGATCGGACGGTTCGCCGATGGCGTGATTGTGGCCAGCGCGCTGATTCGCGCCGCCGGCGAGGCCGCGGACCCGGCCGCAGCCGCATACGATTTTGTCAAAGCGCTGAAGGAGTAAACCAAACATGTCTCATCGCAGTCTCTTCGCATTCCTCAAGACAACAACACTTTACATCATACGCAAGGCGCGCCCCTCCGCGGCCGGGTTGATCGCGGCAGGCGCGCTGGCCGGATGCGGGGGAGCCGCCCCGCCCACCCCCGTGCGCATCATCGTGCCGCCCACAAGAACACCGGCCGCCGCAATCCCGGTGGTGGTGGCCACGACGGCCGTCGCGCCGCCGGCATCAACGCCCCTCCCAGCAATCCAGCCAACGCTCCAGCCGACATCCCCGGCCGAGGGGTCGCCCACAGCGGCGCAAACGCCTCGCCCGCCGACGGCGACACCCGGCCTGCTCCCGTCGCCACAACCCGGCGGCACGGCCGTCGCGAACCGGGTTACGCCCGCCCCTCGACCGACGGCGACGCCACGCCCCAGCGCCTGCGTCAATGTCACCTTTGATGAGTTGCGCAAGAAGGGGCCCCGACCCGCGCAATTGGAGTCGCTCGCGGACGGCGCCTGTGTCAGCGTCCGGTTCGCGTCGGGTGATGAAACGCGTTACGTTTGGCATCCCGCGGGCGCGCGATTCGCGCCCGGCTCCAGCATGTATGTGCGCTGGAAGGATGGCCTGGTCTCGGTGTTCAAGAAAGACGGCGTGCTCAAGACCAACGAGTACTACCGGGGCCGACAGCAGGAACTGGCCCTGCAACAGGAAAACGGCAAATACAAGCTCCCGGCCAGCGGCAGCTTTGTCTTCAGCCTCGACGGCGACAGCCTCGTCGTGGGACTGGTCGACACGCTGATTCGAGCGCGCTGACCGGAGACATCCCAGAAGGGGTGGCGCGATCACCATCTCCGCGAATCGCGGAGATGGTGATCGCGCCGGATATGTATGCAGAGCTTGAGGCGTCGACGATGTCGGTGATACACTTTCCGTCAGATCTGCAAGCCAAATTGGAGTCCTGACGTGAACATCAAAATCGATCCCGCTTCCGATACGTCGCCGGTCGTCCTGCCAGAAAACCTCGGCTTCGGCCAGATTTTCAGCCGGCACATGTACATCCAGAAGTACTCGCCCGACAAGGGTTGGCATGATGCGGTCATCGGCCCGTACGGCCCGCTTTCGATGGCGCCAGCCAGCGCAGTCCTGCACTACGGGCAGGAGATTTTCGAGGGCACCAAGGCCTACCGCCGGCCCGATGGGCACATCAACCTGTTCCGCCCGTGGGAAAACGCCGCCCGCTTCAACCGCTCGGCCAAGCGCATGGCGATGCAGGAAGTGGATCCCGAATCGCATGTCGATGCCATTGCCCAGCTCGTAGCCATCGATCACGCCTATTGCCCGCCCGCCGCGGCGGGCTCGCTCTATATCCGCCCAACCCTGATTGCAGCCGATTCGACCCTCGGGGTGACGGCGAGCAAGACCTACCTGCACTACGTCATCCTGAGCCCCGTCGGCAATTACTTCGCGCTGGGCGCCAAGCCCGTCGCCGTCTACATCTCGGACGAGTATGTGCGCGCGGTGCGGGGCGGCACCGGCGCGGCCAAGACCGGCGGCAACTACGCGGCCAGCCTGTTTGTGGCGGAGGCCGTGGCCAGGAAGGGCTATCAGCAGGTGCTGTGGCTGGATGGCATCGAACGCAAATACGTTGAGGAAGTCGGCGCGATGAACATCGCCTTCGCCTATGGCAAGCATATCGTCACCCCGGCCCTGACCGGCACGATCCTGCCCGGCATCACCCGCGACTCCGTGCTCAAGCTGGCGCCGGACATCGGCTACACGATCAGCGAGGAGCGCCTGGATGTCCAAACCATCCTCAAGGACATCGAGGCGGGCAAGATCACCGAGGCCTTCGGTATTGGCACGGCAGCGGTCGTTGCGCCGGTCGGGCGCTTCGGCTATGAAGGCAAGGACTACACGGTCGGCGCGGGCGAAACGGGGCCCGTCGCGACGCACCTGCGCCAGGCCCTCACCGACCTGCAATACGGCCGTGCGCCGGACCCGTACGGCTGGACGATGAAGATCGAAGTCGGGAAATAGGCGTCGTCCCGAAAGTATCTTGCGAGATCACACTCCCCGCGCGAAGCGCGAGGAGTGTGATCTCGCCACTATTTTCCATAGAGTCGGGTATACGCCGCGTAGTTCACCGAGATATTGCGCACGTAGGTGACCGGCTCGGACAGCGTCATCGCCTCGATGAAGAAGTCCGGATCGCCACCGCCGGCCTCGCGCCAGCGCAGCGCGCGGCCGGGGCCGGCGTTGTAGGCCGCCAGTGCGGCGACCAAGTCGCCATCAAACCCCTTGACCTGCCGCGACAGGTAGTAGACCCCGAAGCGCACGCTGACGGTCGGCTTGTTCAGGTCCTGGGTGCTGTAGTTGGGCGGCCAGTTCAATTGGCCTGCGATTTCCTTGCCCGTGGCCGGAATGACCTGCATCAGGCCTCGCGCTGCAGCGGATGATAGCGCGTTGGACTCGAACAGGCTCTCCTGGCGGATCAGGGCATAGATCAAGAGCGGATCGAGCTTGAACTCGGCGGCGGCCGGTTCAATGAGGGCGGAGAAATAGGTGGGATAGGCCAGACGCGCGACGAAGTCCGGGGCCGCCAACAGCCCGCCAGGCGCGCGCAGGGCAAGCCGGGTCGCCGCCAGAATACTATGGCGATACCCGCCCAACTCACGCCAACGCACCGCCGCCTGAAAGAGCGCGACAGGATCGGCGCCCAGATCGCCCAGCGCGGCATCGAATTCCGCGCCGGCTTCGGCGCCCAGGCCCAGGCGCTGCAGCGTCTCGCCCCGCGCAAAGGCGCGGTTCAATGTCCAACGGGGAGTGGACACCCAGGACACGGCTCCGCTGAGCGGGCTGATTGACCCGGTCACCGTGATGCCGGCCCAGCCTGACAGCCAGGCCAGCGCCTCGTCGAATCCGGCTGTCTCCGAGATCGGCTGCACCCCCACCGACACCCGGGTCATGGGCGCGCGGCCATCCCGAAGCTCGGCCGCGCGGACCGCCTCATAGCTAGACGGCGCGGTGCGGGTCAGGGCCGCCCACCAGGCGTTGGCGATATCCTGCTTTCCGGCGATTTGGGCGGCCTTGGCGATCCAGAACGGCTCGCGCGCGCCGATGGCCAGCGCTGTGGTGATTGGCGGCGCGGCCTTGAGCACCGCTTCGCTGCCGCCAGCGCGCAGGCGAGCCACGGCCGCCTCGCCGCGCAAGCGCTCGGCCTCGTCCGCGGGCGCGCCGGCGACGGCGGACGCGTAGGCGACCGCGGCCTCAGCCATCCGTCCCGCGCGCTCGAGCACACGCCCAGCGCTGGCGAGCGCATCCGATGCCGAGGCCGTGCCAGGGAGCGCCTGCGCGCGCAATCGATACAACCGGACCGGTTCGTCAACCGCGCCCGCTGCGGCAAGCGCATCGGCCTCGGCCAGCAGCGCATCGGCATAGCGGGCCGAGCGCGGGTTGGCAATCAGGGGGTCCAGATTGCGGGCGGCATCCACCAGGCTTTCGAGCGCGATGTAGTTCAAACCCGCCCAGTACAGGATCTCGTCGGTCCGCGCGCTCTGTCCCGGACGCGCATCGTTGATGGCTCGGATGAAGGCCTGTTGCGCCGAAGGGTGATTGGCCGCGTGGTAGTTGACAATCCCGCGCTGCAAGTCATCGACGGGCTGCTCGGCATCCAGCAGCATCAGCAGCGCCGAGAACGCCGCGCCCTCGGCCGGGTAGTCCTTCAGAAGTTGTTGCATCTGAGCGAAGCCGGCCGCTTCGTTGCCTCCGGCCACCTGGACCTTCGCCTTTTCCATCAAAATGCGCGCGCGATAGGCCGGGATGCGGGCGAAAACCAGAATCGCGTCATAGTCGGCGGCCGCGCCAGCATAGTCGCCAGAAAGCTGACGCGCGAGGGCAAGCTTCTCGCGCCGGACCGCCGCCTGGGACGCGCTGGTCGTGTCGTCGAGCGCGCGCAGGTAGGGGGTAATGGCCTGACTCGGGGCCTTCAGCGCGATCTGCGAGTCACCGATCCAACCGTAGAGATAGGTCGAGATCGGGGTGGTCACGGTGAGCGCGGCCGACCAGGCTGCGATTGCTCCGGCATGGTCGCCCGACTGGCTGCGCGCGCGGCCCAGCAGAACCCGACCATCGGACTCAAAGCCCGGGTTGGGCGCGCTGGCGACGGCTTCGGCCAGATCCCGCGCCGCGCCGGCGGCATCGCCTTCGGCCAGCTTGAGCTGACCCAATCGAAACCGTGCGTTCGCCAGTTGTGGACTCCGAGCGGGCAGGAACGGGACCGCGCGTTCATAGAGCTCGATGGCGGCCGGACCGGCGCCGGCGCGCGCCGACGATTCCGCGTTCGTCATCAAGGTCTCGGGATTCGGCGTGGGCGTCGCCGTCGGGGTCGGCGCCGGGGTGGCCGTCGCGGGCGGCATCGGCGTCGGCGTCGGCATCGAGGATGGCGTCGAGGTCGGGACCAGGGTCACATTCGAAATACCCACAGACTCAGGGGTCGGCGCCCCGACGTTCAGTTGGAACCAGGGTGTATTGACGGAACAGCCGGCCAGCAACGCGGCCAGGATCCCCGACGCGGCGCGCCGGAATCGGTGCCGGAGGGGTGAAGCCGATCTCAGTCGCATCCAGCCATTATGCGCATGCGCCAGACGGGGATTGTGATCAGGACCTGAGCAGCTCGCGAATGCGCGCGACGCTGGCGCGCAGCCCGCCGTCCGCCAACTCGGCCTGCAGCCCGGGAAGCGCCGGCGCGCCTTCTCGAAAGCCCATGCCGCCCAACACGATGCGCGGCAGCCGCGCGGGCGACAGACCGGCCAGCGAAGCCTCCAACCCAACCAGCATTCCGGCCGAATGGGTCGTCATGGCCGATATCGCGACGACGCCTGGCTGTAGTTCTCGGATGGCGCGGGCCCAGTCCGGCAAAGGCACGTCGCCCCCGAGGTAGCGCACGTTGTGGCCCGCGCGGCGCAGCATCAGGGCCAGCATCAGCACCCCGATCTCGTGGCGCTCTCCCGGCGCGCACCCGAGCAGAATCAGCGGGCCTTCGCCAGCCGGCTGGGCGTTCAGCAGCGCCAGCAGGCGCCCGAGCAAATACGACGTGGCAAAGTGCTCCGTCGCGATGCTGATCCTGCCGGCATGCCAATCGTCACCGATGAGGCCAAGCGCCGGCGCGATCACGCCTTCACAAACGTCCTCGATGGGGTACAACGCGAAGGCTTCGGCCAGAACCGAGCCCGCGGCGGGCTCGTCCAACGTGTTGAGCGCATCCTTCAACGCCGCGCTGAGGCGCGGCAGGTTCTGCGAACGATCAGGCTCCAGATCCGGCGAAGGCGGGCCCTCGCTCCCGGCAAGCATCCGCTCGAGCAACGCCACCGCCCGGCTGATGCTCAATCCGGTCTTGGTCTTTTGGTCAAGCCAAAGCAGGACGGCAATGTCGCGCTCCGAGTAAAGACGGTAGTTCCCGCTCGAGCGCCCCGGGGCCAGCGCCTTGTGGCGCCGCTCCCAGGCGCGCAGGGTAGGAGCAGGGATGCCGGTCCTCTGGGACACGGCCTTCATGTTGTAGATGGGTTCAGACGAGAATTTCAGGAACGAGGGATCCATGCTTTGCTCTCTTCCGGACAAGCCTTCGGCGAAGACCAGCAAGCATGCCAGACCATCTCGAAACCCTGTACAGAGTTGCAAGTTTACGCCAACTTGCGCTCACCTGCAAGGGCGGAAAGCGTGAGGCCATCGCAAACTCCCTGACACTCACCCAAAACTGGGCGGCGGAAGGCGCTCCCCGGGCGAAGCACGGGGATTGTGACCTGTCAGGTATTTTTCGGATAGCGCCTACGGCGTTGCAGAGAGCGCGCGTGACACGCAGAACTGGCTCGCCTGAGTCAGCGCAAAGGCCTGGGCTCGCGCCAGGGCATCGCTCGGCGGCCGCCCTTCAAAGACCTCGGCCATCGCATCCCCCAGACCCGTCTCGATGCATCCCCAGCCGCTGATAACGGGTGTCGCCACTGCCTGGCGGGCCAGTCTGATCAAGGCATCCGCGCTCGCGGCATCGAGTCCTTCTCGGCTCCGCAGCCGGTTCACCGCTGTCACGCGGACTGGAAGTTCGCGCGTCCGAGCGGCCCACACCGCTGACTGGGGCTCATCGAGCATCCAGCGCACAAACCGCCAGGCGGCATCCTCGCGCTCCGCATCGCCTGGGGTGAGCGTCCAGACCCAGCCTTGATAGCCAACCTGACCCGCGCCTGCCGGGGTCGGCGGCGATGCGATTCCCCACTCGAAATTGGCGCCATCCTTGACCGCGCTTCGATAGTCAGCCAGCTGATCGGTCCAGTCAAAACTGAACAGGGATCGACCGGCCGCGAACTCGTCGCGCGGCTGCTCGGCGTTTAGGGCCCGCCGGATCAAACCGGCATTGGCGAAAATACCGAACCGCGCGGTCGCCGTGATGGAGTTCTGCGACAAGAACTGAGGCGCATAGGTCTGAACGCCTTCATCGGTGGCCAGGCTGCCTCCAAACATATACAGCCAGTCCGCGTAGGTCGCGGCATCCGCCTGGCTGATCAGGCACTGGGTGCCCTTGAGCGGATCAGACGCGCGCCCGCACACGGTGGCCAGGCGGTCAAGATCCCGCGGCGGGCCATCGAGGCCCTCCGAGCGCAGCCAATCTCGGTTGTAGAACATGGCCCGCGCGGCGCCGCCGTAGCCAATCCCAATCGTCCTGCCTTCCCGGGTCCGGCCCGACCGGAACACAAAGTCAAACAGGTCGGCGCGATCCTCCGGTGAAAATCCGCCCTGGTCGCCGGATAACGCAACATAGTCATCCAGTTGGCGAGCCAGCCCGTTGCGGAACAGAAGGGCCGCCATCGACGGTGTGGCCAGGGTAAGGGCCGGTTCTGCGCCGCGGGCTTTGCCATCGAGCATCGCATTCCGCATCAGGGCGGCATCGCGCCGCTCGGCCACGACCACGCTCCCAGTCCGGTTGGCGGCGTTCCATTGATCCACCAGGACCTGCAATGCGCGCTCACGCGCGCCGGCGAGGGAATGCCAGACCACCACGACAGTCACCTTGGGGTTGGCGCAGGCCGTCAGACTCAGGGCGAGCGCGAGGACGAGCACCAGGGCGCGCTTCATGGGATTCGGGTGGCCTGGGTGAAGCCGCGGGGATCGCGTGACAGGCGCGCCGCGATCGTGTCCGGATCGTGGCCGGTGACAACGAGGGCGCCGGTTTCGATCGCCCAGGCCTGCCAGCGGCGCTTGGTATCGATCGTCGTCATCGGGAGGACGTCATAGGCGGTGACCCAGGGCAGGCGGCAGAACTGGATCATGA
>JAGOCU010000276.1 GCA_017998555.1 Thermoflexales bacterium | reverse complement strand
GCGATTTGGCCAACGGCGTCGACCTGGCCATACATCGACAGGACAGTAGCCCGGGCCCGGGCATCCTCGCCCCGAATCTGACGGTTCTTCCAGGCTTGCAGGATCGGCCCGATCGCGCGTCTGGCGCTCGCCGCTGCGACATAGGCCAGGCCGATCCATACGAAATCGGGCGCCAGGGCCAGACCAACCAATCCGATCATGATCAGCACCGTCGCGATCACCAGCGCCCGCGCCACACTTGCGTCCGCATCCAGCCTGACCCGGCGGCTCACATACTCGGCGATGGGCAACTGGAGCAGCGTCGCGACCATCCGCAATCCAGCGAGCCAGACGATGGGTGGCGCTTGCATGAATGATGGCATCCCCGCCGACAGCGCGAGCGGTGTCCACAGCCGGTCAAAACCCTCACTGAAGGCTCCAAAAATAAAACCCGCCCCGATCAGCCTGGCCAGCACGGGCCTGGCCCGCAGAATACGCAAACCATCGCGAACCGTCCGGGCCATGGCGTGCCAACTGCCGCGCTCTTCACGGGACCGTGGCTTGAAACCATTTTCCGGCATCACGAATGCAAGCGTCAGACTGACGATGATCATGCCCACACCGCCAAGCCAGACGGGCGCGGCCGAACCCGCGATTCCGCCCACGAGCGCCCCGGCCGCGATGCCTGCAACGGTCATGACGCTGTCAACCTGCGAGGCGCGCAGAAACGCGCGCGCCGCGCGCGCCTCCCCCAACTCGTCCGCCACCCAGGCATCCAGCGCCCCGCTTTCGAAGGTGGCCCCGATTCCCCACAGTACCTGGGCCAGCAGGACGGCCACAAAGGTTGGAACACTGCCTTCCAGGATGAACCCGGCGCCAATAAGCAGGTAGCTCAGGATGACGCTGAGGCGCCGGCTATAGACATCTGCGACGACGCCGGTTGGGATCTCAAAGGTGAAAGCAACAAACTCGAGCAAGGTGCCCACGAGAACAAGCTGGAAGGGGGTCAGCCCCACAACCATCACCTGATAGACACCGCTGGCTGTGAAAATGAAACTGAGGCACAACGAACTGGCGCCTGACAAAAAGAGATACGTTTTGTAGGCATCCTGTCGCATGGGCGCCGATGATACCCAAGGGTCAACCGCCGGCGTTTTTGCACGACGCGCGCACCACGCGGCGCTGCCGTGAAAGGAGCGCGTCCTGCATCCTTGTTTGGCGCGCGATGCGCCCGTATAATGAATTCCCTCATGTCTCTATTGGTTATGAAATTCGGCGGCACCTCGGTGGGCGATGCAACGGCAATGCGCCAGGTCGCCCGCATCACGCGAGACGCGGTCGCCCAATGGGATGAGGTGGTCGTCGTGACATCCGCGATGGGCCGTTCGCCAAATCCCAAGGATCATGTCAAGGTCACCGACGCCCTGCTCAACGCGGCGCGCGCGGCGGCTGCCGGCGACGACGAAACCTACAGGCGCGCGCGGCGTGAGCTGTCCGACAAACATCACGCGGCCATCGAGGCCGGTATCACGAGCGCCGATGAACGCCGTGTGATCGGCGACGAGATCGACAAGTTTCTTGATGGATTTGAGATGCTGTGCGCCAGCGTGCGCGTGCTGGGCGAAGCCACCCCGCGCGCCATGGATGCCATCGCCGGACTTGGCGAACGCATGGCTGCCCGCGTGCTGGCGGGTGTCATCCGCAGCGCCGGCGTGATGGCCGAAAGCATTGACGCGACGGAAACCGTCGTCACCAACAATGCCCATCAGAACGCCGCGCCGCTCATGGATCTCACCCGCGAGCGCACGCGGGCGCGCCTGAGGCCCTTGCTGGAACAGCGGATCGTGCCGGTCGTCACGGGCTACGTTGGCGCGACGCTCAAGGGCGTGCCGACGACGCTTGGCCGGGGCGGGAGCGACTTCAGCGCCAGCCTGGTCGCGGATGCGCTGGATGCGTCCGAGGTTCACAACTTCAGCGACGTCGACGGTGTGCTGACCACCGATCCGCGCATCGCGCCAGACGCGCGGACCATCGATATCCTCAGCGCGACCGAGATGTCTGAGATGGCCTTCTTTGGCGCGCAGGTGCTCCATCCCCTCACAATCCTGCCGCTGGTCGAGAAACGGATTCCGCTGCGGGTGAAGAACACCTTCAACCCGTCCCACCCCGGCACCTTGATCGTCTACGACGCGGCCCGCGGCGATCAGCCGGTCAAGTCCGTCAGCGCCATTGCCGATGTTGCGGTCATCACCGTGACCGGACGGGGCATGCAGGGTGTGGCGGGCATCGCCGGTCGCACCTTCACCGCGGTCGCCCGCACCGGAACAAGCGTGTACATGTTTTCGCAGGCCTCGGCCGAGCAGAACATCTGTCTGGTTGTGCCCAGAGACAGCATCGAGCGGGTCAAACCTGAACTGGATCGCGAATTCGCCCGAGAGATCTACACCCGGGATATCGACGCGGTGACCGTGCTGGATGACGCCGCCATTGTTACGGCCGTTGGATCTGGAATTGCCGAGACGCCCGGCGTGAGCGGGCGGGTGTTCTCGGCCCTGGGCGATCGCGGCATCAACATCATCGCCATCGCGCAGGGCTCGTCCGAATGCGGCATCAGCCTGGTTGTTAAAGGTCAGTTGGCCCGGGACGCAGTCCGGGCCGTCCACAGTCTGATCGTCTGACAGGGCGCTCGCGAGGGCGCGTTATTCACATGTCAAGAGCCTTTGTCGCCCTGGTGGGCCGCCCGAATGTGGGCAAAAGCACGTTGTTTAACCGTCTCGTCGGCGAGCGGATCTCGGTTGTCGACGATGCGCCGGGAACGACCCGCGACCGCATCCAGGCCCCGGTTGAATGGGGCGGCATTTCGTTCACCCTGGTGGACACCGGCGGTATCGAGCCGCTCGAGACGCTGCGCGATCGCAGCCAGTCGCCCCTGGCCGAATCGTCGCGCGACTTCGTGTATGAGATCCGGCAGCAGGCCGAGACGGCCATTGCCGACGCGGATGTCATCCTGTTTGTCGCCGACGCGCAGTCTGGGCTGACGGCCATTGATGAGGCCGTTGCCGACATCCTGCGCAAGCAACTCGGACTGCGCGCGCGGTCGGGCAAGGCCGTGCCGCCGGTCCTGGTGGTCGCCAGCAAAGCCGAAGCCCAGGGACCCAAGGCCGCCGCGATGGAGTTGTATGGATTGGGTCTTGGCGAGGTCTTCGCGGTCAGCGGAATCCAGGGGGACGGCACGGGCGACCTGCTCGACGCCGTCGTGGCCGCCATTCGCGCCCAGCGCGCGGGCGAACCCCCCGAGACCGAAGACGAGTCCGTTCGAATCGCCCTGGTCGGGCGACCCAACGTCGGCAAGTCATCCCTGTTCAATGCCCTGGTCGGTGAGCCGCGGGTCATCGTCAGCGACGTTCCGGGCACGACCCGGGATGCCATCGACACCGTCATCGATTTCGAAGAACGAACCGCGTCACCCGAAGGCGCGGACGCCGATGTTCTGCGCACCCGGATCACCCTCGTTGACACGGCCGGCATGCGCAAGCGCGGCGCGATCGAGCCGGGCGTCGAGAAATTCTCGGTTCTGCGCTCGATGAAGGCGCTCTCGCGGGCTGATGTCGGGCTGCTCCTCATCGACGCCCACGACGGGATCACCGCTCAGGACGAGCACATCGCCGGTTACATCCTCGATGAAGCCAAGAGCGTGATCCTCCTGGTCAACAAATGGGATATGGTCGAGAGCGCAGAACGGGTGGCCCGCATCGCCAAGCACAAGGAAGGCTGGGGGATGCTGACTGAGAAGATGGAACGCTTTCTCGAGGTCGCCCGTGAACGGTTCAACTTCATGGCCTACTCGCCCATTATGTTCATGTCGGCGAAAACCGGCTTCCGGGTGCAGCATGTTCTGCCAACCGCTCTGCGGGCCAACGAGGCGCGCAGCTTCCGCGTCGCCACCAGCGACGTGATGCGGATCGTGCGCGAAGCCAGCGAGAAGCACGCCGCGCCGACGCGCGGCGGGCGGCGCCTGAAGATCTACTTCGCCTCGCAGGTCGGCATCAACCCGCCCACCTTTGTCCTGAATGTCAACGACACCGAACTCGCCCACTTTTCCTACCGGCGCTT
>JAGOCU010000275.1 GCA_017998555.1 Thermoflexales bacterium | reverse complement strand
GCCGGGCTACACCACAGAGTCAGTGGTCCAGGATCTGACCTCTCCCACGTCATTTGCGTTCGGTCCCGACGGACGGATCTATGTCGCCGAGAAAAGCGGGCTTGTGCGCGTTGCCGTAAGCGGCACCCTGCAAGCCGCGCCATTCATCGATCTCCGAGACGAAGTCAACGACGTCTTTGATCGCGGTCTGCTCGCAATCGAACTTCACCCCACGTTTCCCGATCCGCCCTACGTTTATTTGCTGCACACCTACGACCCGCCGGACACGCCGCTCAACGGCCGTGGCGCGCGCGTAAGCCGGCTCCTGCGGGTTGAGGCGGACCGGACCAACCTCAGCGTCGCGGCAACCGAAGCCGCCAGTCGAACCGTCATCCTCGGGGCGGCCGGAACAATATCCGCCATTCCTGACATCTTCCGGTCGAATCTGATCGGATTCCCAACCTGCGTGATTTCCGGCACGCCCATCCAGGATTGTGTGCCCGCTGACGGGCAAACCCACTCCATTGGAGGACTGGCGTTCGGACTGGACCAGTCACTTTATGTCAGCATGGGCGACGCCTCGCACGCGACCGACCTCGACTCGCGGCACATGCGCGCTCAAGACCTCGACACCCTGTCAGGCAAAGTCCTGCGAATCGATCCGCTCACCGGCGCGGGCTTCGCGGACAACCCGTTCTTCAGTGGCGATCCAAACAGCAATCGGTCAAAGGTCGTCGCCCTAGGGTTACGCAATCCGTTCCGGATTTCCATCCATCCCGAAACGGGCGAGCTGCTGATCGGCGATGTCGGCTTTTCCACGTGGGAGGAGCTCAATATCGGCCGCGGCCGCAATTTCGGCTGGCCCTGCTATGAGGGAGGTCCAGCGGGCAGCCTGCGTTACGCGTACGTGATCTCAACGACAGAATGCGATGGGGTCTATGCGTTGGGTGTGGGCGCGGTGCAGACGCCCGCGCTGGCATATGGCCACGACTATGGTCGGGCCATCATTGCCGGTCCTGTATTGGGCAGCGCCGCCTACCCTGACGCCCTCCCGCAGGAAATGGTCGTCGCGGACTATGACGTTGGCTGGATTCGCCTGATTTCGATCACCGGCGCAGGGAGCGCAACGATTCGAGACTGGCTGAGCATCCCGCCCGACCTTGGCGGGATCACCCAGCTGCGCGTCGGGCCGGACGGGTTGGTCTATTACAGTTTTCTCAGCCCGGATGCGGGCGGAGGCGAGATTCGGCGCATCCGATATGGCCCCGGCCCAAATCTGGCCCCGATCGTCAAGATCCAGGCCGGGCCGGATCGCGGCGACGCCCCGCTTGCGACGACGCTTACCTCCTACGGAACATATGATCCCGAAAGCCAGCCCATGACCTACACCTGGTCGCTCGGAAACGGCCTCGTGGCCGATGGCCCGTGGGCGGCGGCGGTCTATCCGACCGTTGGTCGCTTCACCGCGACGCTGGTCGTATCCGACTCACTGGGCGCCGCGACCGCGCGCGCCATCCCGATCTACGTCGGCAGTGTCCCGACCTTGACAATCCTCGCGCCAACCATCCCGGCGACCTTCACACCGGACGCACCGATCGTATTTGCCGGCGTCGCCTGGGATCCGCAAGACGGCGATCTGAGCGCATCGATTCACTGGACAGCCGATCTGTATCACGCCAATCACGTGCATTTGGGGATCTTCGACGCAGTTGCCGCCGCCGGCAGTTTCAGCGCGCCCGGACATGACGAGGACATCTGGATCCGCCTGTGCGCCCAGGCAACTGATAGCGACGCTCTGCCGACAATAATCCTGTGTATGTCCATCTTCGAGGATCATGCCTATGGCGTTTATCTCCCGGCAATCACGCGAATTCCATAGCGCGCCGGCGGAAGACGCCATCGACAGATCCGCCCGATCCAGCATACGGCGATTGGGCAGGCTCATCGTGACATCCGGTGTAGCCATCGTGCTCGTGTCGATCGCCTCCCTGCGCGCCAGTATGCCGGCCGCGGGCCGCGATACCGGCGACGAGCCGGGGATCACGACCGACACGATCGTGTCGGATCTGGCCATGCCGACATCGTTTGCCTTTGGCCCCGGCGAGCGGATCTATATCGCCGAAAGGGGCGGTCGCGTCCTAGTGGCGGTCAACGAGACCCTGGAACCCGAGCCCTTTATCGATCTCAGCCCCGAGGTCAACAACACCTGGGACAGGGGACTGCTCGCCATCGCCCTGCATCCGGATTTCCCCGATCCGCCCTACCTGTATCTGCTCTACAGCTATGACCCGCCCGGGACCGTCCAGGACAGCGGCGCCGCGCGAGTGAGCCGATTGCTGCGGGTTGAGGCGGATCGCGACAACCTGAACGTGGCAGCGTCTTCGAGCACCAGTCGCACGGTAATCCTCGGCACGGCCAGTGTCATCACAAGCATCCCAGAGGCGTTCGGCCTTGACCCTTATCTTGCGCCGACTTGCGCAATGACCGAAACGGGCGGCATGATTCGGGACTGCCTGCCTGGCGATGCGGCGACGCACAGCATCGGCGGGCTGGCATTCGCGTCAGATGGCTCGCTCTACGTGAGCGTCGGCGACGCGTCCTGGGCCAGTGAAACGGATCCCCGCCGATTTCGGGCCCAGGATCTGGACTCGCTGGCGGGCAAGGTGCTGCGCATCAATCCGGTCACCGGCGAAGGCTATTCCGACAATCCGTTTTTCGACGGGGATCTGAATAGCAATCGCTCCAAAGTCGTGGCATATGGTTTGCGTAATCCGTTTCGCTTTTCGCTTCATCCCGTGACCGGAGAACTGCTGATCGGGGATGTCGGCTTCAATACCTGGGAAGAACTCAATATCGGGCACGCCAGGAACTTTGGCTGGCCGTGCTATGAAGGCGGTCCAAACGGCAGCCTTGCCTTCGGGTTTTCGATCACGACGACCGCATGCGATGCGATGTACGGCCTTGGCGCTGGCGCCGTGCAGACGCCTGCCCTCGCCTACGATCACGCTTATGGCAGCGCCATCATCGCGGGACCCATCTTGAGCGGCACGAGCTATCCGGGCGTGAGTCCCGAGGAAATGGCCATTGGGGACTTCGACCTGGGCTGGATACGGCTTGTATCCGTCACCCAGGATGGACGCGCCAGTATTCGAGACTGGCTGAGCACCCCGCCCGACATTGGCGGTATCACCCAGATGCAGGTTGGGCCCGACGGCATGCTGTACTACAGCTTCTACCGGCCGCTCGCGCCCGATGGCGAGATCAGGCGGATCCGGTTTGGCCTGCCCTACAATCACGCGCCTCTGGTTTATGCGCAGGTCATGCCCGATCCATCCGGAACGCCGAGGACGGCGTTTCTCACGTCCTACGGCACCCGCGATCCCGAGGGTGAACCCCTGACGTACACCTGGTCGCTGGGAAATGGGCTGATGGCCGACGGGCCAAGCGCCTACGCGACATTCGCGACCGACGGTCGATACACGGCCACCCTGGTCGTCACCGACACCGCCGGAAGCTCGGCTTCGCGCAGCGTGCCCGTGTCCATCGCCAGCGTTCCAAAGTTGACGATCCTGACGCCAACGATTCCGGCCACGTTCACGGCCGAGAGTCCCATTGAATACGCCGGCCTCGCATGGGACCCGACTGACGGTTACGTCAGCGAAAGCATCCATTGGCGGGCCGATCTGTACCACGAGACCCACGTGCATGCGGGCATCCATTCCGCGATTGGGGCCGCTGGCGTGTTCACCGCGCCCGCGCATGGCGGCAATGCCTGGATCATGCTGTGCGCGGCGGCGCCCGATTCAAATGGGTTTCTGGGAACCGAGAGGTGTGTCGCAATTTTCGACACCCGGGCCTATCCCTTCTATTTTCCAGTGGCGCGTCGATAGATCGGGTTCATGAAGGAACACGTCTCTTGACAAACGCGTCTTTCCTGATATGATCGTGCCTGACTAGTCAGAATTGACTAATCAGGAATTGTCGATGGAACGAGAAATGTTGCTCCTGGGCCTGTTGCGCAGCGGCGAGATGCACGGTTACCAACTCAATGAATACATTGAGCGGACTCTGTCGTTTTGCGCCGATGTCAAGAAGGCGACCGCTTACTTTCTGCTGGACA
>JAGOCU010000274.1 GCA_017998555.1 Thermoflexales bacterium | reverse complement strand
CCACCCACGGCTTTCCATCCAGGCGAGCGGGCGCCGGCACGAAGCTCGTCTCAAGTTGCTTCAGGTTCGCGGCGTCAATGCCTGTAACTTCCCACATGAAACCTGTCGAGGCGTTCTGCTCGATGTCGATGACGAGAACCTGATCCGCTTGAAGCGTAGCGCTGACACCATTGTCAGCATCGCGCAGCGTCACCAGCGTGGGCCCGTCATCCAGGGCTCGCGCGCTGCGCAGACTGACGGCCATGAGCGCCGCGAGGGCAACGAACAAAACAACGCAACGAATATTCCTGCAAAACATGATACTTCCTCGTTGAAGTCCGTACAACGGTACAGATGATGAAGGGAATAAACTTGAAATCGGCGCGTGGACAATCGTCGTTCGTGACAGTGGCGGTTGCGACGGCACCGTTCGTGTTAGGTATTATAGAACCGAATCAAGCCCGCGAGCGGCCCGAGTGCGTAACGTAATGCCCGGCTGCGCGTGGACACTTTCATGGACTTTTCATGGACAACCGCCCGAAAAAATAGCGCCTATTGACGGGGAGATCACGGGCGCGCTCTGGTTCATGCGCCCTGCTGCGTGGCTCGCCTAGAATATGCGATATGCCGATCCTCATCGATGGCCACAATCTCATCGGACAGATGCGCGACCTCGCCCTCAGCGACCCGGACGACGAACAAAAACTCGTCGAGCGCCTAAAACGCTATGCCACCCGGGCCAACAAGCGCATTACGGTTATCTTCGACCCCGGCCGGCATACTTTGCCCAGCCTGTGGACGTCGACATCCCAGAACCAGGGTGTCCGCATCGTCTTCGCCCGGTCCGGCGAGAAGGCCGACGACCTCATTCGGGCGCGTGTCTCCGAAGAGCGCGACAAACAGGGTCTCCAACTTGTGACCTCTGACGCCGCCGTGGCCAACTTCGCCCGGGCCTGCGGCATCCGCCATGTCACCTCATCGGGCGATTTCATCCGCGCGATGGAACAGGCCTTGCGGCCGGCAAGCGGACCCGAAAAGCCCCTGCCCTACAGGGAATACGAAAACTGGTCTGACGTATTTCGGGAACCGCCTCCGCCACCCTCCGCGCTGCCGCCCCCCCCACCGCCCAAGCCGAAGTTGAGCAAGAGCGAGAAACTGAAACAGCAACTGTCCCGCACCCGCCCGCTGCCATCCAGCCAGCCCGAATCGCGTCCATACGAGTCTGATGGCGAACTCAAGACAAACCGGAAGGGCAAGGCATGAGCCCCTTCCTGGAAAGCCTGGCACAGGCCGCGCAGAATACCCTGCTCCAACTGGCCGGCGGACTGCCCCAATTGCTGATCGGCCTTGGCATCTTCGTCCTCGGCTTCCTCCTGGCCGATCTCGTTCGGCGCGCCATTTACCGGGCGATTACCCGGGCCAACCTGGGGAAGCACGGCGACACGCTCGACACCGTCCTGTCCCAGCTCGCCTTTGGCACGATCCTGATTCTGGCCGGCATCCTTGCGCTCAGTGTCATCGGCATTGACGTGACCTCACTTGTCGCGGGGCTCGGGCTCACCAGCCTGGCCCTTGGCTTCGCCCTCAAGGACATCCTCGAGAACACGATCTCCGGCCTGCTCATTCTGTTCAGCCGCTCCTACGTCGTCGGCGACATCATCCGGGTGACCGACCAGGAAGGGGTAGTCACCGATATCTCGCTTCGGGTGACGACGATCAAGACCGCTGATGGGATCGAGACGCTCATCCCCAACCGGATGGCCTATGGCAACATCCTGCAGAATCGAACTGCCTTCCCCACCCTGCGCCGCACGCTCGAATTCCAGCTTCGGTCCGGCCTGGATGCGGTCGAGGCCTGCGCCCGGGCCAGCAAGGCGACCGCCGCGGTTGAGGGCATGATCAGCGAACCGGCCGCCCAAACCGAGGCCGTCCTCACCGCCGACGGTCAGATTCGACTGAGGGTGCACTACTGGGTGGGCAGCCGAAACGTGCCAGCCGATCTCGGTACGCGGGTGATTGCGGCGGTCACGGCAGCATTGGCTCATCAGAACTAACCGTTGGAAAAGAACTCCCCCGCCCCGGCGTACGCCGGGGCGGGGGAGTTCTTTTCCAAAAATGCAACCAGTTGCGCGTCTCCGCCCTCGCCCCTAAAATGAGGTCGAGGAATTCGATGCCCGACACTGATCTTGTCCCGCTTTCCCGGTCGCTCCTGCCCGGGATCGCGCCGTCTGCCTTCCAGCACCCGCTGGATCGACAAGCGACCGAGCAATTGCGTAAACACCGCAGTTTCGAGAAGCTGTGCGCCAAGTACATCGAATACGGCTACGATCGCTTCGCCTACGTCGTCAACATCGCCAGCAACGTGCGGGTCGGGCCCGCCCAATATCCAAAGCTGCACGCGCTGCTGCAGGACTGCTGCGCCATCCTCGATGTCCCGGAGCCCGAGATGTATGTTGAGCAGGGCCCGGTCAACGCGATCACGGCCGGACACACCCGGCCCTATATCACCCTCTTCACCGGTCTGCTCGAACTGATGAACGCGGACGAGCTGCGCGCAGTGATCGGCCACGAGCTCGGGCACATCAAGTGCGGGCACGTGCTCTACAACATGATGGCCAACTCAATCGGCACGCTGAGCGCCGTGCTGGGGGATCTTACGTTTGGCATTGGCGCGTTGCTCTCGATGCCCATCGAGGCCGCCCTGCTGCTGTGGAGCAGGCGAGCCGAATTGAGTTGTGACCGGGCCGCGCTCCTCGTCACCCAGGACGCGGGGCCGTGCGTGACCATGCTGATGAAACTCGCCGGGGGCACTCAGAGCCGGGCTGCCGAGCTGGACGCGGCGGTCTTTCTTGAACAGGCCAAATCCTATGGCGAAGGCCTCGATCAGACCAACACCGACAGGATTTATCGCCTGCTTGCTTCGGGCTTCTTCAAAGGCACACACCCCTTTGCGGTGGAACGCGCCAAGCACCTCAACGACTGGGTCGAAACGCGTGAATTCGAGCGGATCCTGAACGGCGACTACGCCCGGGTCAACACGCGGGTGGTCGAGGGCAAATGTTCCAACTGCGGCGCGCCGACCCAGCCGCAGTACAAGTTCTGCATGACTTGTGGCAAGGAGCTAGACCACCGGGCGGTCTAGGCGGTCATGTCCGAAAATCGCCCGCCCGTCGGACCCGTCAATCGCAGCCGGCTGCTCGGCCTGATCAAACTGGCTTTCGAGGTTGAGGATCTGCGCCTGCTGTGCTTCGAGCTCGACATCGCCTTTGGCAATCTCGGCAGCGCCACCCGCGATGGCAAAGCCGCGGATCTGATCGACCTCGCCCGGGCCAATAACATGCTGCCGGCCCTGGTCGTCGCTTGCCGCGGGCTGCGTCCGGGTCTCGATTGGGCCAGCGTCATCGATGCGCCCCCGCCGCGGACAGCGTCATCGGGAGATTCGACCGCGCCACAACTCCCGCATAACGGTAGTCCAACAGCACTTCGGGAATCCAATGACGCTCGATCCCGCGGGCCGGCGTTGCGCGTCCCCCCGTCCGACGCTGGCGCGATGGTTCGCATCCCGGCCGATCCTGATCGACGCGAGCGCCATGGGGTCGATGTGGCCGAATTTCTGATCGACCCCTACCCCGTGACCGTTCGCCAATACACCGTCTTTTTGGAAACGACAGGCGCCCGCGCGCCCAAACTGTGGACTGAACAGGGCCGTCCCGCGCCGAGGCTGCACGATCACCCGGTCGTGGGAGTCAGTTGGGAGGATGCCCTTGCCTATGCAAATTGGCTCGGCAAACGCCTGCCCAGCGCAGCCGAGTGGGAGGTCGCTGCCTGTGGCGCCGCCCGACGTAAATACCCCTGGGGCGACGCGTGGGTGGAGGGCGCCTGCAACTGCGCCGAGGCCGGGCTTGGCGCGACCAGCCCGGTGAACCGCTACCCAGGCGGCGCCAGTCCGTATGGTGTATTCGACATGGTCGGCAATATCTGGGAATGGACGAGTACTGAAGCACGCTCGAGGGTCATTGGGCGGGCGGGCACACAGCGCGTGCTCAAGGGCGGCTCATTTCGCGAGTCGCGCGAGACCGCCCACTGTCGGGCCCAGATTCAACGCTGGCCTGAGGATGTCGCCGACGATGTCGGTT
>JAGOCU010000273.1 GCA_017998555.1 Thermoflexales bacterium | reverse complement strand
CCATCAGGAAGAACGTCGTCTTGGCCACCGATACCACGAGCGTGCCCTCGCGGGTCAGGTTCGACAGCTTGCCAATATCCGGGTTGCTGATCTCAATGTTGGTATACGCCCCCTGGACCTGCCACGACAGGGTGATCGTCGAGGGCGAATTGGCGTCCAGGACCGTGACCGGGTTGGGAAGCGCCTTGAAGTAGGCGATAACCGGCGCCAGAGGCACCGGCGTCGCGGTGGGCGCCGGACCAACGGTCACGTTCTGCTGGCGGCTGACCTGGACCGGCCCGTTGTAGGCGGTCAGGACATACGACGTGTTTCGATCCGGCTTCTGGCTGATGGCGCCCTTGGGGGGATAACCATCCGCGCCCGCAATGAGCGGCGCGATGGTCACCCGGTCGGCGCCCGTCACTTCCCATTCGATCGCGATTTCCATTCCGGCCGTGATGACGACCGGCTTCACGTCGAATCGCACGATCTGTGGCGGCGGGATGGGTGTGGGCGTGGGCTGGTTGGGCCGAATCGAGAAGTTCTGCTTGTCGTCGCCATAGTAGTTTTTGGCCACCAGCTCGTAGCGCAGATCCCCCTCGACCTTGACTCGCCGCTGGCCGCGCGCAATCTGATCCGCCGGCAGGGTTTCGGGAGCGCCGTTGGTGATGAGCGACAACTCTGTCCCGTTCGACACTTCCCAGAAAACGGTGATCGTGTCGCCGGTGAGCGGCGAGCGCGGGTTCGCGTCAAACGACACGATTTTCGGCTTGACCGGATCGACTGTGATCGCAATCTCGCGCGCGGGCGGCGCGAGAAACGGAAGCAGCCGGGACAAAAAGTTCTCGCCGGTCAGGCGGTAGACCTTGGTGTCGCGCGGCTTGATCTCGCGGGTGCCCGACGTGCGGTCCAGCTCGCCAACCTCGGGCTCGATCCGGCTCGTGGTGAACGGCGACGCATTCCAGCGCAACGTAAGGGCCTCACCCGCGACAAGGCTTGTCCGGTCCGCCCCAAACTCGTAGAGCTGCGGGCGAAAGACAAGAATCACGAGAAACGTCAACAACGCCAGCGCAAGCAGCAGCGATCCCACCCCAAACAGCGGGCGGTTGGTGATCATCCCCGACGCGACCTGGGTCAGCGGAACAGGCCCAAGCAGGGTGGCCGTGAAACTCACCGGATGGGTGGTCGCGCGGGCGCTGAAGATGCGCCGGGCAAACGGGGTGATGTGGGTGGTGACCACCGCGGTCTCTTCGGGCGCAACACGCAACTCGATCTGACGTGACCGCCGCGGCGTGCCTTCCCCCTGCTGAAACTCGAACTGACACGCCCGCTCATCGTCGGTGCCATCCAGCCTCACCGGCAATTCGGCATTGCTGCGGTTGGTGATATCGAGGACGGCCAGAGCCGTGTGCCGATTCTTCTGAAAATGGACCGCCTGCTGCTTGGGATCAAGCTCGCTCATGTCGAACGCGTAATACGGGTTCAACGTGATCATCGCGCTCCGGCTGCACAGGTGGTCTGGGTAGTCCTCGGAGCGAACCGTCACGACAAATGGGTGGGCCCCCGCGCGGCTTGCCGGTTCGCGCGGCGCGCTGATGGAGAGCTGCACATCCTTGCGGCGGCCCTCGAACAGGCGAACCGCCCAGGTGGGTTCGCTGGATTGCACCCATTCGGCCGGCAATCCCTCCACCTCGATCGTGAACTCGGCCACAAGCGGACCGCCGTTGGTAATCGTGACCGTGAAGTTGACCTGATTGTCGACGTCGACCGTCCACGTCCGCTCGGACAATTCGACCAGGATGATGTCATCGGGCCGGTCAGCGATCATCTGCGGACGCGGCGTTGCGGGTGTGGCGCTTCCCCCGGCCGCGGTTGGGGCTCGGCCGGATGTCAATCCCCCGCCGGCCAGGGCCATGCCGGCTGCCGCGGCGCTGCCGGCGATCGCGGCCGCGCCGGCGCCGCGGGGGGCGCGTCCGCCGCCCGCTCTGCCTCCCGCGCCAGGCATGGGCGAAGGCGCGGTCTTGCCCTCATCCAGCCACAACAAGGTGTACCCCGCCAGCCCGATCTGGTCGAAAGGCTGCGCTTCCTGGGGCATGTTGCGGGCAACCGGATCGCCATTCAGGGTGACGGCGTTGTCGCCGAAATTGATCAGCTGATAGGGCCGCCGTCGGCAGTCAAGCACCGCGTGAAAGTCAAGCACGCCGGGCGCGTCGATGACAATGTCATTTTCCGGGTGCCGCCCGATGTTGACCACGCCCTTCTCAATCTCAACATTGAGAAATCGAATATCGCCGTTGGGAAAGATCAGTTCGAGCTGGCTCATGGTCTTTTTACGCGGCTCGCCGCCTACAGTCGGATCAATCCCGCCCAATTGAGCAGGAACAGGCTTAGCCCAACGACCGCGAGGGCGATCAACGCGGCCAGTATCCACGGCAGCCAGAAGTGCGCGGCAGACCGTGCTCCCAGCACGATGGAGATATTGTCGTAGGTCGTGTCGATACCCTGCGCATCGAGCTCGATCGGCCTGGACTCCAGCGTCAGCGCATAGGGCGCCGCCAGGGCTGCCCGGTTGGGCTGCGCGCGGAGGGTCAGGGTGAGCGCATCTCCCGGCGCGATCTGAGGCGTCAACACCCAGAAATCCTGCGGGCGGGCCGGTTTGGGCGGCGGAGCCGGAGGCTCGTCCGGCACAGCCAAGGCCGCGCTGCTTGTCAGCGCGCCCGCGGTGGCCATCGCCACCGTGCCGCCACCGGTCCCCCTGGCAGTCTGGACAGCCGCGCCGGCTTTGCCCTTCAATTCGGTCGCCTGTTTGGCCGCTTCAGCCCCCGCTTTCTTGGCCGCGTCCACCTGCTCCTTGTAGGCGCTGGCTTCTCCGGCCACCTTGTCGATTTTCGCCTGGGCATCGTCCACCCGCTGGGCGGCAAACGTGGCCTGGCGCATCGAGTTTCCGGCGTTGGTCAGCGGCCGCGCGATCGCCTCAGGCAGGATCGCCGACATGCCGAGCAGAATGTCCGAGATGGTATTCGTGATGGTGACCCCAACCCCGACGGCTTCAAAAACCTTGGCCTTCTTTTCGCCCAGACCCGAGAGGCTCGGCTTTTCGATGGTGACTTTCGCGCCTTCGGCATCGGTCTGGGCCTCGGCGGATGCGCCGGCGGCCCCGGCGCCCGCCGTCCCGGCACGGGCCGCCATCGACGCGCCCGCGCCGACCCCGGCCCGCCGCAGGGCGGGCGCGGGGCGGGACCGGGCAACGGCGATCGCCGCGGCGTTCTCCTCGCCATCCAGAAGCGCCCCCAAATCCTGCAGCGCCAGCGGCTGATTGTTCATCAGGATCGAGATTTGCGAGCTCTTGCGCGAATCGATCACGCGCAGCCCGAATCGCGACGGGACGTTCCCCGTATTGGCGACATCCAGGGCAACGGTTCTGGCCATGCCCCGCCGCCAGCTCGCGAAGATCTGGCTGATGACCCACAGGCTGGCCAGGATGGCAAGAATCGAAAGCAGCGGCCCGAGCACTGTCGCCAGGTTGATGGGCGGAATCAGCGGCGGCGCAATCTGAAATTCGGCCGCGGCATCCGCCGCGCGACCGAGTTCATCCGTCGCCTTGACGGTCACGCGATGCGCGCCAGCCGTCATGTCGGCCGTCTTGATCACGATCATCGCGGGCGTTTGCCCCTCCACCGAAGAAACCAGCTTGTTGTCGACCAGCGTGTCAACCCGCCGCAGCGCCACCGGCGATGTCAGCGCGATGGACGCCCGCACCTCGGCGCCGGCCCGCAAGGGCTGCCCCGCGGGCGCATCCGAGGTGACGTTGACCGAAACGCCAAGCGGCGCCGGCACCACGACATTGACGATGGCGCTGCCTTCATTTCCGGCCGCGTCCACGACCCGGGCGGTCAACCGGCGCGACCCAACCGCCGCCTGCGAGGCATCCCAATCCACGATGAAGGGCGAGCTTGTCGACCGGCCGATTGAAACGCCATCCAGAAGATATTCAACTGAAACGATGGGCGCGGGCGCGCTGGCCTGGGTGGACAGGCCAATCCGGGTGGAGACGACTCGCCCGTCGTTCAGGCCCAGAATGTTGACCGAGACCTTGCCGGGTGTCGCGACGAATTTCGATTCAGCCCGGGCCGTCCCCG
>JAGOCU010000017.1 GCA_017998555.1 Thermoflexales bacterium | reverse complement strand
CGGGTGAAGCGCAGGAACAGGTTGATGAAATCCAGATACAGCCGCAGCGCGCCCATGACAGACGCCTTGCGCACGACCTCGCCGTTCTCGGCGTCCAGGCCGTGGGCCATCCGCTTGAGCATCTGGGTGTCGTAGGCGGTCAGCCCGACGAAGATCAGCACGCCGACATAGGTCAGGACCCAATCCAGGGCGGTGCTGGAGACGAAGAGGTTGACGATGCTGCCGACCACCAGCCCGATCAAGGCCATAAACAAGAAGCCGCCCAGGCGGCTGAGGTCAATCCGGGTCACGAGGCCAAATGCGCTGCAGATCCCGAATGTCAGCGACGCGGCTGCGAAGGCGGCCATCACCGACCCCGCTGTGTAGACCATCAGGATCATCGACAGGGTCAGGCCGGTGACGGCGGCATACACCAGGAACAACCCCGTCGCCACGCTGGCGTTCAGCTTGCGCAAGCCAAAACTGAGCCCGAGGACGAGCGCGAGCTGCACGCCAAACAGGATCAGCATCCCGCCGGGCAGACGGAGCAAGGGCAGCAGCAGCATCTCCGGCGCGACCGCGGTCGAATACGCGACGGCCGCCGAGATCAGCAGCGCCAGCGCCATCCAGGCGTAGACCCGCATCAGAAAACTGCGTTCAACCGCAACGTCGTCGACGACGCCGGTGGTGGATACGTTCATTTGGTTCATGGTGTTGGGTTTACAGACGTCAAGTCCCTTGGATACAGTTTGAAGCTCTCCCAGTGTAGCGGCATATTGGTCTCATCCTCGTCCCGCGGCACATGATGAAAGGTAACACTCAGCCAGACGACTGGGTCTGTGACGGTCTCGCCGTTGACAAAAGCTGACACGTCGCTGCCCGTCCCGCCACAGTTTGAGGCGTTGTGGGTGGCGCAAATCTCACCCGCGGCGTAGTTGGTCACATAGACGTCATTGAGCGTCCAGGGTTCGACCTGGTTGCGGTGCAGGTAGCCGAACTTCGGCGCAATCTCATACGAGATCCGATGCCCGTCGGCATTTGTCGTGGCCGTGTCCACGATTCGCCAGAATCGGAAGCGCTCGGTTGAGTACTGGGCCGCTGTTTCTGTGCTGAGCGTGGTGGAGAAGATCCGCCGGGCGGTCCCGCCTGAACCGCCGAACTCATATTGCTCGACCGCGTCGTTGCCGGCCGGACCCAGATCAAAGTCCAGCCGGTAATAGAGCGTGTGAATATGGCTGCGCCCCCAACGATTCGGACCAATCGGCCAGCCGTACTGAGCCTGCGCGCTCGAGGTGTCGACATATTGCAGACGCCCGGTCGCGCCAATCACCGGCTCGATCGTTCCGTCATCATGGAAATTCCACTGCAGGACGTAGTTGTAGGCGCCGATTTGGGCCGAGCTCCACAGGCCAAGCGCCTCCTTCTGGGCAGACACGCTGCCATACAGATAACGCAGCCCGTGGCTGAATACCTGCTGGCAGAGCATGTCTTTGGCGCCGTCGTTGAGGACCTTGCCGTCCACGCAGTCTGACCCATCCAGCGTGACGTGGTTGGATCCGATTCCAAAATCGGACATGTCGTGAAAGCGGGGAGAGCCCGGGTCGTAGGGGACGAAGATTTGGCCGATCCCGAGCTGGGAGAAGATCTTTTGCTGAGGATTGCCGGGCGGCGTGTAGTAACCGTCACGATACACGACCCCTTCCTTGGCCCGAGATTCCCAGCACATGTCCCAACGCCCGCCGTTGGTGAACGTGACCACGACACTGAAGGACGGCGAGCAGGCTGCCGGCGCGGCTGGAGCGGCCATCTGGTCCGAGGCGGCGCCGGGCAATTGCCCGAGCAGGAGGCCGAGCGCGGCTGCGGCCGCCAGAGCGATGCAGGCCGCAAGAATGCGTCTGATCATTTCTCACCGCCGACAAAAATGGCGCGATCGTTGGACAAATCGACCACGATGGTGGTGTCCAGCACATCGCCGGCCACCGCCAAGACCATCAGCGCGCACCGGCGGAGGCCGCAAGCGAGCACGTCTGGCGACGTGGCTTCGGGGACCTCGTCGGGCATGAAGACGAAGCCATACCGCTCGATGGCCTCCGGATCCGCCAGGGTGCGACCGATGCGATTCTGATACGCGCTTCGGATCTTGGCCGAAGCCGTCACATCCGCCATCGCCAGGTCAAAGGCGCGGTTCATCTCGCCGCGGGTAAGCGGCGGCTGGTAATTCGCCCGTGCGTCGACGACATCCGCGGCGCGAGTCGTCAGGTTGACGACAGCGGAAACAGCCAGGTCGGGGCCATACAGGTAGAAGACGACGTCAGCCCGCCGATCCCAGGCGCCCTTTGCATAGACGGCCTTTGTCTCCTCATGCCTTTCCACGACGATGGTCTCCGACCTCTTTGCGCCACTGGCGGCTTTGGCCACCCTCTCATCCGAAAGCGCGACCTTGAGCGCCAAATCGCGCTCGGCCGAGGACAACGGATCGTAGCCCACCCGGCCTGACGCGCCGGGGCGGGGAACTGCGGCAACGATAACGCGACTGGGGTGGGAGCCGCCTCCGGCGGAGCCGCTTCCGGCGGGTCCCGCCGCGCCGGATCGATCGGCCGCGTCATTTGCCGTCAGCACCGCCACAGTCGCCACAACCGCGACCAGAGCCAGGCCGCCCAGGATCGCCCACCAGAATCCAGCCGATGCCGGGGTTTGTCGTCTCTTCATACTCACATCCGCCTCAAAAAACTCGGTTTCATCGTGCCCCGCAGTATCATCGATTTCATGGTCAATACCGATGGCTCGATTGTGATTCTGGAGGACGTGCACAAATCGTTTGTGATGGGCAAGGAGGCCGTCCCGGCGCTGCGGGGCGTCAGCCTCGAGGTCCGGCGCGGCGAAGTGCTGTGCATGATGGGCCCCTCGGGCAGCGGCAAGACCACTTTGCTCAACATCATCGGCGGGCTTGACACGCCGTCGCGCGGCCACGTTACCGTCGACGGCGCCAATGTGGTCACGCTGAACGAGGAAAAGCTCGCCCGCCTGCGTCTGACCCGGATGGGTTTTGTGTTTCAGAACTTCAATCTGCTCTCGTCCTTCACGGCGCTGGAGAACGTGCAAGTCCCGATGGTGCTGCTGGGGAACAACAACCCAAAGCGGGCGCGCGAGTTGCTGGGCCTGGTCGGATTGTCCGATCGAATGACCCACTACCCGAGCGAGCTGTCCGGCGGGCAGCAGCAACGCGTCGCGATCGCCCGGGCCATGGCCAACGAACCGCCGCTCATCATCGGCGACGAGATGACGGGTGACCTTGACACGACCACCTCGTTCGAGGTCATGGAGCTGCTCGTCAAGCTGAACAAGGAGCGGGGCACGACTGTCGTCTACGTCACCCACGACCCGCGGATGTCGAAGTTCGCCCATCGCGTCATCACCATGCGCGACGGGAAGATGGTGGCCGATGGGGCTTAAGTATGTGCTGAGCGCGATGCGCCGGCGCAAGCTGCGCACCTTCATTGTCCAACTGGCGCTGGTCATCGGCGTCGCGCTCGTCGGCGCGCTGCTGATGCTTGTGGACACGCAGCGCCAGTTCAGTGTGCAGGCGATTGGTCAGCAGACCGGCGGCTACGACCTCAGCGTGCGCCGCACCGATGTCGCGAACAGCCGCTTCTTTGATACCGTTCCCGTCGAGCGCCTCGCCCGCGCCATCAATCCGGATATCGTGTCCGCCCATGCCCGGATCCAGGGCGATGCCGAAGGGCGAGCCGTGGGCGCCACTCAGGGTGAAACGGTCTCGGTCCTGGGGATTGACGTTGAAGCCGACACCCTGAGCGCCGTCACGGTCGCGCAAGGCACGTATCCGCCGGGCGCGGGGCAGGTTTTCCTGACCGTGTCCGCGGCGGACCTCATGCGGGTCAAAGTTGGCGACGCGATCTCGCTGTCATACGTGCGCCCGATCCCGCGCGAGGTCGGACGCGCCGCCGCCCAGGGCGCCAGCACACTCCGAGCCCAGGGCACGTTTGTGGTGTCGGGGGTGGGTTTCATCAGCGGCCTCGGCAACACCTTGTTCACCGGCCCGCTGGCCCAGAGCGGGGGCGACTACGCGCTGATGCAGCTCAAGGACGCGCAAACCTGGCTGGGCGAAACGGCCCGGGCGGAGCGGGTGCTCTTTGTGTGGAATAGCGACACGGCCGGCGGCGTCGATGCCAAGGTCGCCGTCAGCCGGGCGCGCGACATTGGCATTCTCGTGCGTGACGCGCTGCAGGCGCAACTGGGTCCGGACTATGTCGTCGATCTCGCGAAATACCGCCAGCTTGACGCGACGCAGCAGGCTTTCGTCTTCCAGCAAACGTTCATCACCCTGTACGGCCTGTTGAGCATGGGCATCATTGGGTTGATGGTCAACGCCCTGATGATGACGACGGTGACCGAACAGAAATTCGATCTGGCCGTGCTGCGCGTGCTGGGCGCGCCGCGCAACCGTCTGTACGAAACGGTCATCATTGAGGTCGTGATCCTCGGTGTGATCGGGGTCATCCTCGGGCTTGTTCTCGGTCGTCTGATCACCGACCAGGTCACAACGCCCATCCTCACCAATGCCCTCCAGCTTCCGGTGGGTGTGCGGCCCGAATGGACCCTTCAGGCGGTGCTGCTCCCGACTGCCATTACCTCGGCCGTTCTTGCCCTGGCCACGATCACGCCTGCCCGCACCGCCGCGCAAACAAAGGTGATGCTTGTGCTGAACCCGGCCGCCGCCGATCAACCGACACTCGAGGAGCTGAGCAAACTGCGCGAGCGCCAGGCAAACTATGGGTTGCTGGTCGCTGGGATCGTGCTCCTTGCGTTTTGCTCATTGGTCGTCTTTGTCTTTCCGCTGTTGTTTGCCCTGGGCGATTTCAGCGCGGTCGCAACGATCTACTTCATCTCCTTCCTGCTCATGGTGATCGGGATGTCGCTGGTCTTTCTGTTTGTGACGACGCCGCTGGAGCGCCTGCTCGTGGCGATCATTTCCGTCTTCACCCGCTCGAATGCCTTCTTTATCGGGCGATACGCTCTGCGAGCCAAGGGCCGCAATTCGCTCATCTCGCTGATGGTCGTGGCGAGCGCGGTGTTGCCGTGCCTGCTCGCCGCGCAGCTCGCCCTGACCGACGCGAATATCGAGACCGATTCACGGTTCAATCGCGGCGCCGACGTGACGGCCCGGCCAGGATTGTCCGCCACCATCGGGGGCGTCTTCCGCTCATTTTCGCGCACAAGTCAGCGCCTGAGCGCCGAGAATCTGGCGGAACTCTCGCGCCAGCCGGGCATCGCGGCGGCGGTCGGTCTGGCCCAGGACTATCGCGGCGATGCCAGCGACCGCGCCCAGGTGCGGGTCGCCACCGTGAGCGTGATTGGCGTGCAAGGCGATCTCACCCAGGTGTTGTATCCGGACTTCTACCAGTTTGTCAGTGGCGATGAAAGCGCCCTGCGTCAACTCCAAACGGATCCCAATGCCGCAATCATCTCGTCCGGCCTGAGTGACCTGCTCGATCTGAAGCAGGGCGACCAACTTCGACTGCGCGGTTCGGGCTTTGACCACGACCGGATCATGACCATCATCGCGGTCGGCGCCCGGGTGCCGGCCTTCAACACGGAGATGACCCGCAACCGCAACAACGCCCAGTCCGGCCAGACCGGTGTGCTGGTCAACCTCGACACGTATCGCGATCTGCGCTGGGACCCGGCGAAGGGTCCAATTGACAGGGCCGAATCATTGTTCTCGCGCATTCTGATGCGGGCCGATCAGAGCGTGGCTGGTTACTCCGATGAGGGCCTCAGCCGCGCGTTGCGCGATGTTTTCAGCGGGCAAAAGGGTATTTCGATTGAAGTCACGAGCGAGACTGTCAAGACCATCCGAGCGCAACTGGAGCAGGGACGGATCTTCACGGTGTTGCTGACCGGCCTGAGCATGGTGACGGCCGTGTTCGGCGTGCTGGCGGTCATGTATACCGCCGTGATGGGGCGGCGCACCGAAATCGGCATGCTCAAGGCGATCGGCGGCTCGCGGCTGAGCCTGCGTACGATCTTCATCGGCGAGGCAATCGTGACAACTCTGGCCGCCGCCCTGGCCGGCATCATCGCCGGCACCATCCTGGGCTACATCTTCGAATATGCCCAGCGCTTCAGTCAGGAAACGCCGCTCATCTGGGCATTTGACGTCCGCACAGCCGGACTCATTTGTCTGATGGTGACGCTGTCGGCCATCTTCAGCGCTGCGCTTGCCACCCAGCCCGTCATTCGTCAGAAAGCGATCACCATTCTGCGCGATCGCTAGAGGGATCAACTCATGCGTATCACTTCTCGCTTCATCACCCCCTTCCTTCTCGGCCCGCTGTTTCTGGCGGCGTGCTCCGCCCAGAACCCCTTCGGGCCAGCCGGTGGTGGTCCGGCTGGCCCGACGCCAGCGCCAACCGTGGTTCCGCTTCCGACCGCGGTGCTGATATCGCGGGCAACGGTGGCGGTCGATGGCGCGCTCGCCCTGGCGTTACCCGCCACGCAGCTTGGGTTTGAGACCAGCGGCCGCGTGATTGAAGTCAATGCGGTCCCCGGGACCAAAGTGAAGAAGGGCGCGATCCTCGCCCGGCTTGACGACATTGCCCTTGGGGATGCGCTGGTCCAGGCGCGGGAACAACTTGCCCTGGTTGAGGCGCGCCAGGCGCAGGCTGCCGCGCCCGCCGCGGTGCGCCAGCCCGATGTGGACTCGGCCCGGGCCAGCTTGAACGCTGCTTATTCCGCATACAACGAACTCACCAAGCGGCCGACCGAAAGCGGCATCGAGCAAGCATTGCGGAGTTGGAACCAGGCCAAGAACCAACTCTGGTCGGCCCAAATCTCCCGAGATAGCGCGTGCGCCGTGTCACGCGAGCTGATTCTGTGCAAAACGAACGAGGCCTCTGTCGGGAGCGCATACGAGGCCGAGCGTGGCGCCTATCAGCGCTACCTTGACGCGCAGCGTGGCGCGACCGCCCAGGAATTGGCCCAGGCCTATTCGAGCATTGCTTCGGCGGATGCGCGCTTGAAGCAGCTTACCGAGCCCGTCAGTCAGACGGTCGAGCAGCGTCAATTGGCCGCGACCGAGTTGAGCCAGGCCAAGTCCGCGGTGGCCCGCGCCGAGCGCAACCTGACCCGGGCGACATTGCTCAGCCCGTGCAACTGCACGGTGCAGGACGTGGCGATTGCGGTGGGCTCGGCCGCCAGCGCGGCGCCGGCGTTTGTCTTGGCCCAGACCAGCGCCCTGGTATTCCGGAGTTCGAACCTTTCTGAGCGCGATCTCTCCGCGATTCGGATCGGCGCGCCGGCCAGCCTGCGTTTGAAGCCTTTTGATCGGACCTTCACCGGGAAGGTGAGCGCCATACTGCCGCAGGCGTCTGGAACCCAGGGGAACGCGGCGATCTTCACCGTCGTCATTGATGTTGACCCGGCGGAAACGTTGCTGGATGCCGAGCTATTGCCCGGAATGACCGGCCAGGCCGAAATCACGGCGCGTTGATTTCCGGTGTAACATCGCTGCATTCTGTTTGCTGACTGAGAGGGACTCATGCCGACCCGGCCCATCACGTTTCTATGCCTAAGCAGCGCCGTAAAAGGCCATCTTCTGCTCGAGGAGCTGAAGGCTCAAGGCGCCCGCGTATTGCTTCTGACGGAAGAACGCTGGCGCGACGCCGACTGGCCGCGGGCCAGCCTCGACGACATCATGTATATGCCCAGCCTCGCCAACAAGCAGCATGTGATCAACGCCGTGGCTTATCTCGCGCGTGGGACGCAGATCGACCGGATTCTGCCGCTGGATGACTACGAGGTGGATACTGCGGCTGGGCTGCGCGAACACCTGCGTATCCCGGGCATGGGCGAAACGACCGCCCGCTACTTTCGAGACAAACTCGCGATGCGGGTCAAGGCAAACGAGGCTGGCATTGCCGTGCCCGATTTCGTCGGCGTTTTCAACTATGACGTGATTCGTGAGTTTATGAGCCGTGTCCCGCCGCCGTATATGCTCAAGCCGCGCGGTGAGGCCGGCGCGATGGGGATCAAGAAGATCAACGATGCCGAGGAGCTGTGGCGCTGGCTGGACAAGCTGGGAGACAACCAGTCGTACTACGTCCTCGAGAGGTTTGTGCCCGGTGATGTCTATCACGTCGACGCGCTCTCCTGGGAGAAGGAAATCCAGTGGGCGATCGCGAGCAAGTATGGCGCGCCGCCGCTCACCGTGTCGCACGGCGGGGGTGTGTTCACCAGCGCCACCCTGGCCCCCGACAGCGATGAAGCCCGCCAGCTCTTTCATCTGAACAAGCAGCTCCTGAAGGAGCTGGGCATGGTCCGCGGCGCCACCCACGCCGAGTTCATCCGGGGTCGGGCCGACGGCAAGCTGTATTTCCTCGAGATCGCCGCCCGGGTTGGCGGGGCCAACCTGGCGGACATGATCGAGGCCGCTTCGGGCGTAAACCCATGGCGCGAGTGGGCGCGAATCGAAATCGCGAATGCGCGCGGCGAGCAATACCAGTTGGGTGAACGTCGCCGCGATTCGGCCGGCATTGCGGTGTGCCTTGCCCGCATGGAGTGGCCCGATCTGTCAACATACGATGCGCCCGAGGTGGTTTGGCGCATGAGCAAGGCCTGGCACGCCGGCCTGATTCTGCGCTCACCGGACGCGGCCCGGGTGCAAACGTTACTCAACGACTACAAGGAGCGCTTCGCCGCGGAATTTGTCGCCAAGGGCGAAGTGCTGGAAACCGGCCGCAACGTGTGATTCGGAAAGCGATCTCCCCGGCTTCGCCGGGGAGATCGCTTCCAGACATTTGCGCTAGCGCCCGAGGCGCTGCCGCACGACCTCGACCACCTGGTCGAGGTCGTCGTCTTTCCGCCAATCGAGTGTCCGCGCATCGATGTCTGCCAGCGGGCAGAGCTGAAAGGCAGCCGCCCAGCGATCGTAGAGATCGTTCAGGCGTTCCAGGTATTCGGGCGGAATCGCCTGCTCGTAGCCGCGGTTGCGTTCCGCAATGCGCTCCAGCAGGGTGGACACAGGCGCGCGCAGGTGGATGACCAGGTCCGGCGCTGGGATCGCCATTGACATGGTGGTGTAGAGCTCGTGATAGGTCCGCCAGTCGCGGGCGCTCATGTGCCCCTGTTCGAACAGATTTCGGGCAAAGATTTCGGCGTCCTCATACAGACTGCGGTCCTGAATGACCGACGTTTCGCGCAGCCCGATGCGGAAATGCTGCTCCAGGCGTTTTGATAGAAAGAAGGTCTGCGAGTGGAAGCTCCAGGTCGCCATGGACTGGTAGAAGTCGTCGAGATACGGGTTTTCCGCGTGTGGCTCAAATGCCGCCTGCCAGCCCAGGCGCCGGGCGAGACCCTCGACCAGGGTCGACTTGCCGACGCCAATGTTGCCGGCGACAACCAGAAAGTGATGATGCGACACGACCCGCCTCGGGCTGGCGCGGCCTAGACCACGCCTTCTTCAGATTCGCGAATCAGATGGTCGACCACTGACTTGAGGCTGCCCGTCTCGCGAAAAACCCGGAGTTGACGATCGGCGCTGCTGCCTTCCTCAAGAATCCGATAGGCGTACTCCACTTCCTTGCGGCTGCCCAGTTCATCCACGACATCGCCGATAAACCATTCGAGCATTTCCTTGATGAGCTCACGGGCGGGCTTCTCTTCCTGCTTGCCAAAGTCGATGAGCTTGCCGTCCAGACCGTAGCGGACCGCCCGCCACTTGTTCTCGTCAATCATCGTGGTGGGGTAGATCCGGAAGGTCATATTGCTGCTGCGCAGCTTCCAGCACTTGTAGCAGATCGCCTGGAAGATCGCCGCCATGCAAACGGCCTCGTCAACACGGGTGCAGACGTCGCACACCCGGAACTCCAGGGTGGGGTACTTGTGGTTGGGCCGGCAATCCCACCAGATTTTGGACGCGTCGGGAATGGTGCCGGTCTTGACCAGCGTTTTCACGTAGTTCTGGTACTCGCCGTGTGACGCGAAGACGGGCGCCGTGCCCGAGCGCGGGAAATTCTTGAAGATCACGCTCCGATAGCTCTTCAGGCCGGTATCGTTTCCGACCCAGAAAGGCGAACTGGTTGAGAGGCAGAGCACATGCGGGATGAGATAGCGCGCGACGTTCATGACATCGATCATGACCTCGGGGTCTTCGATGCCAATGTGAACGTGGGTGCCGAAAATCAAGAGCTGCTGAGCGAGGACGGCCATGTCGGCCCGCACGCCCATGTATCGCTCCAGCGGAGTGATGGGCTGGTCCATCCAGTTGGAGAACGGGTGGGTGCCGGCTGAGACGATCTTCAGCCCCTTGCGCGCCGCCAGCGCCATCAGGTCGCGTCGCAGGCTGATCAGTTCGCGTTTTGCGTCGGCGGGTGTGTTGCAGATATCGGTGCCCACCTCGACCATCGACTGATGCAGCTCAGGCTTCATGCTCTCGAAGATGCGCATCTTGCCCGCCTCTTCGATCAGTTGGGTGATATACGACTTGAGCTCGCGCGTTTCCGGATCGACGATCTGGTACTCTTCCTCAATCCCGATGTTGAACGTGGGTGCCTTCACAGATTTTCTCCCTTGCGCCGCGGTCGTCGCGTTCAGCGCTTTTCGATCACGTAGGTTGGAACCGTTGAGCCGCCGCCGGCGGTGACATTCAGCAGGGCGGCCGTTGAGAGCCGGGTCAGGCAGCCGCTTGCGTATTGGCTGTCCCAGATATACGGGTCGGTGTCGAGCATCCGGTCGATGACCTGGGCATGCCCATCCACAAAGCTGGGGTAGGGCTCGCTTGGTATGACAACCTTGCGTTGGACAATGGCCTTCTCCCTGAGATAGTCGGCGATCTTCTGCTCCCACTCCGCCTGGTCGACCGTCCAGCCGAGCACGATGCCCTTGCCGCCGTATTCGTCGTTGGGTTTGAGAACGAGCATGTCCTTGTTGTCGCGGGCGAACGGCACGAGATCAACCCGCGCGCCCTCGTACAGGGTGTGGCGCTCGCTCAATTCGCGCGTCCACGGGATGAAGGTCCGTATCGCCCGGACCTCGGCGGCGCTGAACAACGCCTCGTTGCGCTCATCGCTCAGCACGGCCAGACTGGCTTTCTGATGCAGGATCTTGCAGCGGTAGGGGTTTGACAGGCAGGCCTTGCGGTCATTGACCGCCCGGATGATCGGGTGGGCGAGTCCCTCCGGACTGCGGGTGACCAATTCGGTCAGCAGCACCCGCTTGTAGACCATCGTGGCATGAAAGGGTTTGCCCTGTTCGTCAAGGACGATCAACTTGCCGTTGACATACTCCATTTCCCGCGGGTCAGCGATGACGCACTCGTAGCCCATTTCGCGGAAGTAGTCTCTGAACAGCACAAACTCGCTATAGGTCGGCACTTCCTTCCAGTCGGCGATGGCAATCCGCATCCGCTCGCCCGGCGCGCCAACGCCTGATTTCGCATAGGCATCGTTGAGGGCATGCAGCATATGATGCCGGCCCGGCAGGGACCGGACCTCGTACTCGCGCTCGAAAAGCCGCATGGCGGGCAACCCGTAGAACATGTCCGACAGGACATCCCCGTAGGCCACCGCCGCGGGTGTCTCGGCGTTGTACTCCGTCATCATCAATGTGCCGATCTCGACATCGTCGGTGACGTAAAAACAGTCCATCCGCGCGTTCGGACTCGAGGAGAAGCCGGGATTGAAGGGGATCAACTGCTTCTCCCAATCCGAGAGCATGAACTGCTCGAGCACATCCGGCCGCTCGAGCGCGGCGGATTCGGCCTTGTTGAACGCCGGCAGGATGAGCTTGAGTGAGCGCTGCAGGTAGTGATATTGCTCGGTGGTAAGGAAGCGTGGACGCAGCACGCTTGAGAGCGGGCGGGTGCCAAAGTAGAGGTTGCGCCGGCGGTGCTGGTCTTCGAGATGGAAGTTGCTGTCGGCGGCGATATCGTCGGTCAGCAATCCGTGGTAGGTGTCGATCGCATCACGCAGATGGGTCATGATTCGGGTACCCCGAAGCCTCTTCTAGGCGGCGCCAAACATTGCCGCCCAAGTCAGTTCGTTGATCTGAGGTTGGGGATTCAAGGCATAGTCGATGCACATGTCGGCCATCTTCTCCACGCACCAGCGGTGGTAGTCCTGGCCGGTCGAGTAGACGTCCATGTCGGGCGCCGGGTTCATGAAGTCGATGGCATAGGGCACGCCGTCGCGCACCGCATACTCAATCGTGTTCATGTCGTAGCCGAGGGCCTTGACGATCTTGAGCGAATCGGCCACAACGCGGGCGTGCATCTCGGGCGACAGATCGTGCGCCAGATACTGGCGCTTGTCCGGATCGTACTTGCTGACAAGGATCTCCTTCTGGCCGATGCACATGCAGCGCAGATAGTTGTCCCACTTGATGAATTCCTGCAGCACCATTGTCAGAAGCCCTGAATCGTTGTAGGCCCGCCACATGTCGTCCCAGGTCTTGACGATGCTGACGTTCTTCCAGCCACCGCCGTGGGCATCCTTGAGCACGACCGGGAAACCGCCCAGATAGTCGATATGGTCCTGCCAGGGCACCGGGTATTCCAGGTTGCGCAGGCTCTCGGTATGGACAATCCCAGGCACATAATCCTTGTTGGGCAGCACGACTGTCTTGGGGCTGGCCACCCCCAGCTTCGTAATAAGCGATGCGCCAAAGAACTTGTCGTCGGCCGTCCACATAAATGGATTGTTGACCACCCGGGTACCCTGGAGCATGGCGCTCTTGAGATACGAACGGAAGTAGGGGACCTCGTGGGAGATTCGATCCACGATGACGGCATACGGATTGGCTTCGTTCATCCGTGTGCCGCCCATCTTGACAAACTCGGCGGTCACGCCGGCGTTCCGTTTGTTCACTTCCTCGATAAAGGCGGGCGGCCATGACCATTCGCGTCCTACGATAATTCCGATTTTCTTCATGGTTCCTCCGAAAGCACTTGGTTTTGCGCGACGTCGTGGGCGCTGGTTGGGCGCCGCATGGCGCCCCAGGGTCTAGAAACGCGTGGCCAGGTAGTGCGGCAGCATGGCCCGCCAGGTCGGCCAGTCATGGGGCATATCGTACCCCCAGATGTCCAATTCGTGGGGAATCCGTTTGGCCGACAGGATGCCCGACAGCCGGCGAGACGCGTTGGCGTTTTCATACGCTCCCTGGCCGGTCAGCACGTGAAGGTGCCGTTTCGCGCGCAGCCGCGTCAGGTCTGCGCCATCGCCCAGGTTTGACAGGTAGTCGACTGGGTTGTTGAAATAGATGTTGTCGTCGTAGTGATCGCCGTGATAGTAACCGCGGATATCGTAGGCGCCGCTCATGGCGATCATCCCGTCGAACAGATCGGGACGCCGGAAGACCTGGTTGGCGCAATGAAAGGCCCCCAGACTGGCACCGGTGGTAATGATGCCAAGGCGACCCTGGCAGCTCGACCAGATATACGGCACCACTTCCTCGGTGACGTAGCCGTTATAGGCCTGTTGGCGCAGTGCGGCATCCCGCGGATGGACTCGGTCGTTGAGCCAGGCCTCATTGTTGATGCTGTTGATCGAGAACACCTTGACTTTGCCGCTGTCAATGAACGGCGCAATGGCGTCGATCATGAGGAAGCGCTCGTACTCAAGATAGTCGGCGGCCGCAGTCGGGAAGAACAGCAGGGGGAAGCCGTAATGACCATAGGTCACGATTTCCATGTGCCGGTTCAGCCGGTCACTGTGCCATCCGTCGAGTTTGCGGTCCATCAGTCGTGCCCTCCCACATACAGACGCATCATTTGCTCCCAGTAAGGCCAATCATGGGACCAGCCATCCCACAGGCGCAGCGCATTCCCAATCCCCTTTTCCCACAGGGTTGCCGAGAGCGCCTGGCTTTCTGAGCGCATCCGATCGTCTCGCCCGGTTGCCAGAATGATGTCAAGTCGGCGCAAGGCCGCCAGCCGTCCCGGATCGGACTCATTGCGGATGAAATCTGCCGGGTTGTTGAAGTAGATGTTGTCGTCCGAATAGCCGCGGGTGAAGCGTCGAATGTCGTACAACCCGCTCAAGCCGAGCGCCCGCCCAAACAGATCAGGGTATTTGAGCGCGATCGCGATCGCGTGGAAGGCCCCAAAGCTGGCGCCGGCCGAAATCAGAAAGGGATTTCCGTTCATTGACACGCTGAGGGGCAGCACCTCGTTGACGATATACCAAAAGTACTGGGTCTGCCGGTAGCCGCGTTGACTGGGATGCGCGCCGTAGTTGTACCAACTCTCGGCATCCACGCTGTCGACGCAGAACACCTGGAGGTTTCCGCTGTCAATGTGATCGCCCAGCACCCGCATCATGCCGCGGTCTTCCCACTCGTAATACTTGCCCTTTGAGGTGGGGAAGACCAGCAAACGCGCCCCGGCGTGGCCGAAGACGAGCAATTCCATCTCCCGGCTGAGAGACGGGCTGTGCCACTTGAAATACTGTCTATTCATGTTCGGCGCGCGAATATACCAGACGGCCGGCTTTACGCGGTTTTTGCATGTTTCGCCTGGCATTATGGCATCTGGCTCCACAATAGGCGGCATGGAACATGAGTCTGACAGATCCGGCCTGACGTTGAACCGACGCCGGTTTCTCAAACTGGGCGCCGCAGCCTCCGCCCTGGCGGCTTGCAGCCGGGCGCCAGCGACCCAGCAGCTTGTCGTCGAAACGCCCACCGTGCCCCCGGCCGGGCCGACCGCGGCGGCGCTGCCTGCGACCGCCTCTCCAGCATTGCCAACCGCGGCGCTGCCCGAAATGGCGCTTGCTCAGGCCTGGCTGGCCGCCAACCGCATCATGTTTGGTCCGCGGGCCGGCGACGTTGAGCGCATCGCCCGGATGGGGCTGGATGCCTTTGTCGATGAGCAGCTTGCGGCCGCCTCCGGGCCTGAAGATGCTGACATTGAGCGCCGACTGGCGCCGCTCGATACGTTGACCATGACCCCTGGCCAAATCCTGCAGAAATACACGGGCGACCCTCGCGGGCCGGGGATCCGGCGGGATATTCTGCTTGACCTGCAGCAGGCTGCTGTGATACGGGCGGTCTACAGCCGGCGCCAACTCCACGAAGTCATGGTCGACTTCTGGAACAACCACTTCAACGTCGGTTTCAACAAGAAGTTCGATTACCTGCTCAAGCCTGATGATGACCGCAGCGCGATTCGCCCGCATGCGATGGGCTCCTTTCGGGAACTGCTCGGCGCAAGCGCCAAGAGCCCGGCCGTGCTGCAGTCGCTCGACAACGACAGCAATGTCCGCGGCAAAATCAACGAGAACTACGGCCGCGAATTGCTCGAACTGCATACGGTCGGCGCCGACAACGGCTACACCCAGCAGGATGTATTTGAGGCCGCCCGGGTCTTTACCGGTTGGAGCATCGTCACCCTGCGTGAGGATGCGGTCAATGGGGGGACTTTCGTCTATCGGCCGCGCGCCCACGACGA